>CAYSNK010000079.1:0-7005 GCA_964432375.1 uncultured Oscillospiraceae bacterium
CGCAGCCGCCGCCGGGCACGAAATAGGTGATGCCCTGAATCATCTTGCCGTTGTCAATGTCAGCGGCGTCATGCAGACGGGTGGGGACACACTCGTTGTGGCCGGGAGCGGTGTAGGTATAGGTGGTGCTGCCCTCAACGCCCTTGGCTCTCTGGATTTTGTACTGTGCCATGGTAAAGACTTCCTTTCAAAAAAATAATTTTGAATTCCATGATAGCGAACGCAAAATTTACTCGGCCCCCGCTACCTGCAATGAATTAAGAGATGGTGAAAATACACAACCACCACATCATTCTGACGTTAGTTTATCACATTGTTTTCAAAAGTGCAAGCGGTTTGCCCCTGTTTCCCCGCTTTGCACCGGAGAAGTTTACACTTTTTTCTTCTTTCGGCAGCAAAACGGCCTCGATCCCCATTTCCCCGCCCCGCAGGGGCAGGCCCTGCCGGGCGCCCTCCTTATGTTTCCTTGCCGTATCAGTCGAGCAAACGGGGAGGTTTGCGGGCTTTTCCTTTATCTGCTATGCTACTCGCTTCGGTTCCCCATTGCACTGTAAGCTCCGCCAAATATCCCCTATTTGTTTGTGCTTTTTGACAATTACAGCGCAATCTCCAACTCCACCGGGCAATGGTCGCTTCCTGTGATGTCGGTGTGGATCTTCGCGTCCTCAATGCGGGGCGCCAGCCGGTCGGAGACAATAAAGTAGTCGATCCGCCAGCCCGCGTTGTTCTCCCTGGCGTGGTAGCGATAGCTCCACCAGGAATACACCCCGGTGACCTCCGGGTAAAGATGCCGGAAGGAATCGGTAAAGCCTGCGGCCAACAGTTCGGTCAGCTTCCCCCGCTCCTCATCGGAAAAGCCCGCGTTTCCCCGATTGGTCTTGGGGTTTTTCAGGTCTATCTCCTCATGGGCCACGTTCAGGTCGCCGCAGTAGATCACCGGCTTCTCCCGATCCAGCCCCGTCAGATACTCCCGGAGGGCATCCTCCCAGGCCATGCGGTAGCCGATCCGGGTCAGCCCCTGCTGGGCGTTGGGGGTATAGCAGCAGACCAGATAAAATTCCTCATATTCCAGGGTGATCAGGCGCCCCTCCCGGTCATGCTCCTCCAGCCCCATGCCGTAGGTGACCTTCAGCGGCTCCCGCTTCGCAAAGACCGCCGTTCCGGAATAGCCCTTCCGCTCCGCCGAATACCAGTACTGAAAATAGCCGGGGGCCTCCACCTCCGCCTGGCCGGGCTGCATTTTTGTCTCTTGCAGGCAGAAAAAATCCGCGTCCAGCCCACGGAATACCTCCTCAAACCCCTTTTTCAGGCAGGCCCGCAGGCCGTTGACATTCCAGGAAATCAGCTTCATATCCGTTTCTCCTCTCTCTTCTCGACGGGCGCGTAATAGACCATCCCCAGCTTTGCCACGGCCTCCACCTGCCGGGTATCCCACAGATACTCCACATAGATCCGCACATTTCGCTCGTACAGGCAGGCCCGGCTGACGCTGCCCGTCAGCAGCCTGAAATGCCGGCAAACCCGCTCCTGGATCTCCCCCATGGTCATGGGATGGTCGATGAGGGCCAGCACCTGGCGGGTTCGGTCCAGGATCACGGCAATGTTTTCGTCGATGATGTCATCCAGGCGGTCGTAAACGCCCCGGTGGGCCGCCAGATAGCAGGCCGCTTTCTCCCCTCTCAGCTTCTCCATGGACTCCATTGCCTCCTGATGGGAGAAGAAATAGGGCAGCTTGGCAGATCGGATCTCCTCCCCGGTCAGCAGGGCGTCCCCCAGGTAGAGCACATCGTCCGGGGTGCGGATGGCAATGTGATCCGGAGAGTGTCCCGGCGTGTGAACCACGCCGAAGGTCACGCCGCAGAACTCCACGGAATCCTCCCGGGGGCCAATGACCCGATCCGCAATCAGCTCCATCTGGGCCACGTCCCCCTCCTCCGCCGCCTGCTTTGGGGACAGCATAAAGAAGTAGGCTTTCAAATTCAGCCGGGTGGCGCACAGCCCCGCCTCCCCCAGCGGCAGGGCCACCGGGATGCGGTATTTCTGCTGAAAATAGCGGTGGTTGGGGGAGTGATCGGTGTGGGCGTGGGTTCCCAGAATCCCGATGGGGGTCAGTCCGTGGGCGCGCAGCGTCCCCTCAATGGCCTCCCGCTGCCCCAGCAGGCCGCTGTCCAGCAGGATGCACCTGTCCTCCCCCACCCGGTAGAGGGGGATGAGCTGCCAGCCCGCCAGATACCAGGTGTTTCCCCTGGCCTGCAGAAGCTCCATCCCGGCGCCGCCTGTTTCCGCCTCTCTGCGGGATGTCATCCTCATTCCTCCAAAACGGCAATGGCCCGGCAGGGGGCGCCGTCCGCCTTTTTCCATTTCATGGGCAGCGCAAGAAACCGGAAGGGGGCTCCGTCCAGCTGCTCCAGATTACACAGTCCCTCCACCAGAATCAGGCCGCTGCTCAGCAGGATATGGTGGTTGACCATCTCGGTTTCATTGTTGTCCACCGAGGGCGTATCCATGCCCACCCCCATCAGCCCGGCGATGGAGAGGATGGCAGCATTCCGGCTGCTGATGGCGGGATAGTCCTGGTAAAACTCCCCCTTGCCCCGGCGCTTTGCCCAGCCGAAATCCAGCAGGACAAAATCCAGGGGCTTCAGATCCACCTGCCCGAAGTCCGTGTCCCCGGGGAACACCCGGGCCCTGCCCAGGAAATGGTTCACCGGCACCTCGTCCAGGGACGTCCCCTTCAGAACCGTATGGGATGGGGCATCTATATGGGTGCCGGTGTGGGACCCCAGGGAGAGGCGGGTCAGGCGGCAGGGGTCCCTGGGCATCTCCCCCACAGGGGTGAACCTCACCTCCGGGTCTCCGGGGTAAACCTCCATGCCGTCCCGCATGGTCACGGTCAAATCAACCACTTTCAACGCTGTCACCTCCAGGCGTCTGTTCTCGTCACGTTGCCTTTTCCAGCCAGATCATCAGGGCCGCGATATCCGCCGGGCTGACCCCGGAGATCCGGCTGGCCTGGCCCAGGTTCATGGGCCTGATCCGCGCCAGCTTTTCCCGGGCCTCCAGCCGCAGGCCCTGCAGCCCGGAATAATCCAGATCCTCCGGAAGCGTGTGGCCCTCCATCCTCCGAAATTCCTCCAACTGGCGGTTCTGCCGGTCAATATAGCCCCGGTACTTCATGGTGATCTCCACCTGCTCCACCACCTCCGGGGGGAGGCTTTCATCCGCCCCACCCAGGCGGCGCAGATGCTCATAGGTAATTTTGGGTCTGCGCAGCAGGTCGGCCAGCCGGACGCCGTTGGGGGCGGCGGGCTCCCCCAGCTCCGCCAGCAGACCGTCGAGCTTTTCGCCGGGAGAGGCGCCGGTGTGCTCCAGGCGCCTGCACTCCTGATCCACGGCGGCGTATTTGGCCTCTACCCTGGCCAGGGTCTCGCCGTCCACCAGGCCGATGGCATGGCCCACCGCCGTCAGCCGCCGGTCGGCGTTATCCTGGCGGTGGATGAGCCGGTACTCCGTCCGGCTGGTCATCATGCGGTAGGGTTCGTCGGTGCCCTTGGTCACCAGGTCGTCCACCAGCACGCCGATATAGCCCTGATCCCGCCGCAGGATCAGGGGCTCCCGGCCCAGCACCTTCAGGGCCGCGTTGACGCCCGCCACAAAGCCCTGGGCGGCAGCCTCCTCATAGCCGGAGGAGCCGTTGAACTGCCCGGCGCCGTAAAGCCCGGAGATCTTTTTGCTCTCCAAGGTCAGCTTCAATTCGGTGGGGTCAACGCAGTCGTATTCGATTGCATAGGCGGGGCGGGTCATCTCCGCCCGCTCCAGGCCGGGGATGGTGTGCAGCAGTTCCAGCTGCACCTCCTCCGGCAGGGAGGAGGAAAGGCCCTGGATGTACAGTTCCTCCGTGTTCAGGCCCATGGGCTCCACAAAAAGCTGGTGGCGGGGCTTGTCCCGGAAGCGGACGACCTTTGTCTCGATGGACGGGCAATACCTGGGCCCGGCGCCCTCAATGACCCCGTTGTACAGCGGAGAGCGGGCCAGGTTCGCCCGGATGATCTCGTGGGTTTTCTCATTGGTATAGGTCAGGTAGCACACCGCCCGGTTGTTCACCGGGCGGACGGTGGAGAAGGAAAAGGGCATGGGGTTCTCGTCGCCGTACTGGATCTCCATCCTGGAAACGTCCACGCTGCGGGCGTTGACCCTGGGCGGGGTGCCGGTTTTAAACCGGCGCAGCTTCAGGCCGAGCCCGCTCAGGCAGCCGGTCAGGGGCAAGGCGGCCTGCATCCCGTCCGGGCCGGAGCTGCGGATCACGTCCCCCACAATGGTGCGTCCCCCCAGGTAGGTGCCGGTGGCAACCACCACGGCCCGCACCTGATAGGTGGCCCCGGTGTGGGTGCGGACGGCGGTGACCCTGCCGTCCTCCGTCAGGATCTCCGTGACCTCCGCCTGCTTCAGAAACAGGTTCTCCTGCCGCTCCAGGGTCTGCTTCATCACTTCCTGATAGCGGCGGCGATCCGCCTGGGCCCGGAGGGAGTGAACCGCCGGGCCCTTGCCCCGGTTCAGGGTGCGATACTGGATACAGGCCCTGTCTGCGGCCCGGGCCATCTCGCCCCCCAGGGCGTCCAGCTCCCGCACCAGATGGCCCTTTCCCGTGCCGCCGATGGCGGGATTGCAGGGCATATTCCCCACGGCGTCCAGGTTGACGGAAAAGCACAGGGTTCGGCAGCCCAGCCTTGCGCTGGCCAGCGCCGCCTCGATTCCCGCGTGGCCCGCGCCAATGACCGCAACGTCAAAAGTTCCCGCCGCGTAGGGCATGGCATTTCATCTCCTTCTCGGGAACCGTTCGCCTAGGACAAATTTGTTCAGCGGTTCCTCAGTCCTTCGTAATATAATAGGGCTTCATCAGAGATTTCTGCTCTGTGGAATCCTTTTGACTGGCGTAGTGGGAGCGCTCCATCGCCGGGGGACGGCGATCCCTGCGGGGCCTTTTCTTTTGCACTTGCAGCAGCCGCCCCTGGGGAGGCTGCTCCCCGGCGGGCTTCACTTTGGGCTGCTGTCCGGCGGGCTTCCCCCCGCCGGTTTTCTTGCCCGTCCCGCTTTTTGCCTTGGGCGCTTCCCCTTTGGCTGCGGGCTTTGATGGCTTCTGGGGCTCCTTCGGGGGCTGCTTCCGCTCCGGTTCGGCGGGGGCTTTCCTGGCGGCTGGCTCCCGCTTTCTCCCGGATTCCCCGGTCTCCCGGCTCCGGTAGGCCCGCCCGCCGTGTTCCTCGGCATAGGCGGCCCGATACTTGGAGCTGTGGGTGGCAAACATCCGCTCCGTGGCGTCCACAAACCTGTCCTCGGGCTTCCCCTGTTTGCTCAACTGGGCCAGCAGCGGGAACTCGGAATAATCGTATTCCTCGCCGTCCCCGGGCAGATCCTTCAGATAATCGTCCAGGCTGCCCGTCCGAACCGGGCGCTTGTAGGGCCGCTCCTTTTTGGCGGGGGCCTTCGCAGGGGCAGGCTCCTCCGCCCGCTTCGGCTTCTCCCGTTTTTCCGGCCCGGGCTGTTCCCCGGCCGGCTCCTGCCGGGCCGCTTTCGGGGCTTTCTTCGGCTGCGGCTGGGGCTTCCCCCGGGCGGGTTCCTCCGGCAGTCCGGCGGCCTTGGGATCTTTCTCCTCCGCCGCCCTGCCTGCCCCGTTCCCGGTCTGGCGCCGGGCCCTGGCTGCGGCCCTGGCCTCCTGATCCTCCGGGTTGACGGCGCGGCCATGCTTGTCCTTTTTGGGCGCCTCCAGAACCACCATGGGGTAGGAATGGTCGCTGACCACCGGGATCTTTTTGCCCAGCAGCTTCTCGATGTCCTGGAGCAGCGGCTTCTCCCCGAAGTCGCAGAAGGAGATCGCCTCCCCCTCGTGGCCCGCCCTGCCGGTGCGCCCGATGCGGTGTACATAGGTCTCCGGCACCTCCGGCAGGTTGTAGTTGAATACAACGGGCAGCTCCTCGATATCCAGCCCTCTGGCCGCGATATCCGTGGCCACCAGCACCCGGACGGTGCCCTCCTTAAAGCCGGACAGAGCGCTCTGGCGGGCGGTCTGGCTCTTGTTTCCGTGGATGGCGGCGGCGCTGATCCCCCGCCGGGCCAGATCCCCCGCCACCTTGTTGGCCCCGTGCTTCGTGCGGGTGAACACCAGGGCGGAGGAGATATTCTCCCCCCGGAGCAGATCCGCAAGGAGGGCGGTCTTGTTGTTCTTGTCCACGAAATACAGCCGCTGCCGGATGATCTCCACCGGGGAGGAAACGGGGTCCACCGCCACCCGGACGGGGTCGTGGAGCAGGGAGTTCACCAGGTCTGTGATCTCCCCGGGCATGGTGGCGGAAAAGAACAGGGTCTGCTTCTTCTTGGGCAGCCAGGCCAGGATACGCTTCACGTCATGGATAAAGCCCATGTCCAGCATCCGGTCCGCCTCATCCAGCACCAGGGTTTCCAGGCGGCTTGTGTCAACCAGCCCCTGGTCGTGGAGATCCTGCAAGCGCCCGGGGGTCGCCACCAGAATATCGGCCCCCTCCTTCAGGGCGGCCGCCTGGGGCACCTGGGAGACCCCGCCGAAAATCACCACGCTGCGCAGGGGCAGATTTTTTCCGTAGGCCACAAAGCACTCCTGAATCTGAATGGCCAGCTCCCGGGTCGGGGTGAGCACCAGGGCGCGGATGGGATGGGCGCTCTCCGGTATGGCGTTGAGCCGCTGGAGGATGGGAACGGCAAAGGCGCAGGTTTTCCCGGTCCCGGTCTGGGCACAGCCCAATACATCCCGCCCCTCCAGCGCGGGGGGGATGGCTTTTTCCTGAATGGGTGTGGGGCTCTGATACCCCTGTTCCTTCAGTGCGCCCAGGATGGGCGCGATAATGTTGAGAGCTTCAAATTTCATAAAATAAGGTTCGTTCCTTTATTTAAAATCACCGCATTTTTGCGGCGTTGCATACCTCATCATCTTAGTATAGCAGGAAACCGGTGAAAATGCAAGGCGGCGCGATTTCC
>CAYSNK010000080.1:0-6984 GCA_964432375.1 uncultured Oscillospiraceae bacterium
AAGGAATCATTGAAAACGCTTGTACTTTATTGCGGAATTTGATATAATGAAATGTCAATAATTATCATGTGAAATTGTGGGCGGCTGCCGCCCGGCCCCGGGCGATTGATCCGGGGGCTCTAAAGAGAAGTGGAGGAACAGGTTTATGAAGCGAAGAAAGAGCAAGCTCACCAGTCTGCTGGAGCCGAGAATGCAGTCCTGCTTTGTGTGCCTGGTGGTATTCTCTCTGGTGACCCTCTGGTTTCATCGGTATATCGGCATTGCGGAGCTTGTGATCGTCCTGCTTTTATGGGCGAATCACCTGAGAACCCGAGAGGTGCGCCGGAAAGAGATCGAACGCTACATCCAGAATACCTCCTCCAATATGGACACCGCTTCTAAGGACACCATGCTGAACGCGCCCATTCCCATGGTGATTTTCCGTCCGGAGAGCGACGAAATCGTATGGAACAACGAGCCGTTTAATCAAATCACCGGGCAGAGCGAGCGGGCCTTTGACGCGAAGCTGGAGGCCGTGGTGCCCAACTTCCATTATCAGTGGCTGCTGGAGGGCAGGAAGGAAAACCCGGAGGAGGTGGAGTACGGAGGCAAGCGCTATCAGGTCTACGGACATATTATCCGCACCGGCGACGACGGGACTCCCGGCGTCCTGCTGGCAACCACCTACTGGGTGGATATCACCGAGTTCTCCCGGCTGAAAACCCAGTACGCCAACACCCGCCCGGTGGCGGCCATCGTCGCGCTGGATAACTATGAGGAGCTTTTCAAGGGGATTACGGACAACGCGAAGTCCGCGCTGCTGGCCAACATCGACGAGAAAATCAGCCAGTGGGCGGAGCCTGCCCAGGGTATCCTCATAAAATATGACCGGGATCGCTATATCTTTCTCTTTGCCGAGGAGTATATGGAGCGCTTCCTGAAAGACAAGTTCTCCGTACAGGAGACGGTTCGCCAGGTGGTCAGCCCCAACTCCATCAACGCCACCCTGTCCCTGGGCATTGGCCGGGACGCGGGCAGCTATGGGGAGCTGTATCAGTTCGCCAGCCTTGCTCTGGAGATGGCGCTGTCCCGGGGGGGCGACCAGACGGTTATCAAAAATCGCTTTCATTTCGAGTTTTACGGCGGCAGGAACCGGGAAACCGAGCGCCACACCGAGGTCAAGAGCCGGGTGATGGCCAGCGCCCTGGGCGAGCTGATTGCCGGCGCCTCCACGGTGTTTGTGGTGGGCCACAAAAATTCCGACCTGGACGCCCTGGGCGCGGCCACCGGGATCTGCGCCATCGCCAGGAAGAAAAAGGTGCCCGCCTATATCATCCGGGACGCGGAAACTGCCCCCAGCGAGCCCCTGCGCCGCCTGCTGGTGGCCCATCCCCAGTATAAGGATTCCTTTATCAGCACCCAGGACGCCCTGGTGGATGTGGATACCAACTCTGTCCTGGTGGTGGTGGACACCAACCGGCCCGAAATGGTGCTGGCCCCCGAGCTGCTGGAATCCTGCACCAAGGTGGCGGTTATCGACCACCATCGCCGGGCGGCAACCTATATCGCCAACGCCGCCCTGAATTTCCACGAGCCCTCCGCCTCCTCCGCCTGTGAGCTGGTGGCGGAGCTGATGGGCTATCTGCTGGAGCCAAAGGATGTGCTGCGGTGCGAAGCGGAGTCCCTGCTGGCCGGCATCGTGCTGGACACCAAGAATTTCACCATGCGCACCGGGGGCCGCACCTTTGAAGCGGCGGCGTATCTCCGCAGGCTGGGGGCGGACACGGCAGACGTGAAGAAGCTGTTCCAGAACGACCTGTCCGGCACCGTGGCCCGGTACGCCATCATTCAGGAGGCCCGGATGTATCGGGACAACATTGCCCTGGCCGCAGTTGCCGGGCAGTGCAGCCGGGTGGTGGCAGCCCAGGCTGCGGACGAGCTGATGAACATCTCCGGTGTGGAGGCTTCCTTCGTCCTCTTCGCGGACGGACAGACGGCAATCATTTCCGGCCGTTCCATGGGGAGCGTCAACGTCCAGGTCATTCTGGAGGAGCTGGGCGGCGGCGGCAACGCCATGATTGCCGGGGCCCAGATGCCGGACACCTCTCTGGAGGAGGCGGAGGCACAGTTGGAAAGGGCCATCGACAGCTATTTTGAGGAAAACTGACAGGCGAACAAAGGGGCGCATCGCCCCGTGATGATATGGAGGTTTAGCGATGAAAGTGATTTTACAGAAAGATGTGAAGGGCCAGGGCAAAAAAGGCCAGTTGGTGGAGGTTTCCGACGGGTATGCGCGGAATTTCCTGCTGCCCCGGGGCCTGGCCCAGGCCGCGACTGCCGACAATGTGAATACCATGCAGATGAAAGAAAAGGCAAAGCGGGAGCAGGAGGCCCGGGAGCGGGCCGAGGCCGTGGCCCTGTCCAAGGAGATGTCCGAATATCTGGTGAAGATCCCCGCCAAGGCGGGAACCGGCGGGCGGCTGTTCGGCGCCGTTACCACCCGGGAGATTTCCGACCAGCTGAAGAAGCAGTATGGCGTGGATCTGCCCAAGGCGAAGATGCAGGCGGAGCCCATCAAAGCCTTCGGCACCTACGAGATAAAGTGCAAGCTGGGCTATGAGATCACCGGCACCCTGAAGGTGATGGTGGTGGAGGGCTGACATTGCCCGGAACAGACAAAAATAGGAGAGGAGAAATTTGTATGTATATTACTTGCTTGGATCTGGAGGGCGTTCTGGTGCCGGAAATCTGGATCGCGTTTGCGGAGGCCAGCGGGATTCCGGAGCTGAAAAGAACCACCCGGGATGAACCCAACTATGACAAGCTGATGCAGTACCGGCTGGCCATTTTGCGGGAGCATGGCCTGGGCCTCCGGGAGATCCAGGCGACCATCGCCAAAATTGACCCGCTGCCCGGCGCCAAGGAATTTCTGGATGAGCTTCGCAGGATCACGCAGGTGATCATTCTAAGCGATACCTTCACCCAGTTTGCAAAGCCCCTGATGGAGAAGCTGGGCTGGCCCACCATTTTCTGCAACTCCCTGGAGGTTGCCCCGGACGGAGCCATCACCGGCTACCGGATGCGCGTCGCAAACTCCAAGCTGGCCACGGTCAAGGCCCTGCAATCTGTGGGGTTTGAAACGATTGCCAGTGGCGACAGCTATAACGACCTGGGGATGATCCAGGCCAGCAAAGCGGGGTTCCTCTTCAAGAGCACCCAACAAATCAAGGCAGATCACCCCGAGATTCCCGCTTACGAAACCTTTGAGGAACTGCTGGCCGCGATCAAGGCCGCCATGTAGGGATCGGTCATTGCCCTGCCGCTTCCCACAAAGTGACCGCCGCCCCTTTTTCAGGTTTTTTGATCCCGGAAAAATCCCGGCATAGCTGGTATGGTATGTACCGGCTATGCCGGCTTTATTTTGCGGCGGACGCAGATGCCGGAAACGCAGATTCCCCGGCGCAGCCCCACGCGATTCAGAGGTTCCTCAAAACAAGGGCCTGAAAAGGGATTGACAGCTTTTGATTCCTTGAGTATAATATAGAATGGATTCGGTGGATCGATTCGACGAATTTAAAAAACGCAGCTTAGCCTGTTTCTTATTGAAATACCTTCCTTCGGGAAAGGGATGAAACGGCTATGATCGTGGGCGCAGGAGTATGACCGGAGGGACAAAAGTCTATGAGCAGAGGAGGTGTGAAAAACGCATGGAGAAAGCGAAGGGGCTAACGAACCGCCAAAAACAGGCCATAGAATCCCGAAAACGCTTGATTGATGCCGCCGCGGTTCTCTTCAACGAGCATGGCTATTATGGCACATCGGTACAGGATATTTGCCAGCGTGCGGACTTATCCGTAGGGGTATTTTACCACTATTTTCCGTCCAAGCAGGCGATCCTGGACACAGTGGAGCAGCAAAAGTATGCGGATATGATGAGGATCATTGAGGAAGAGAGCCGTTCCAGAACCCATGTTGAGGCAATTCTGGAACTGTTCCAGTTCTTGTCCCAGCAGCAAACGGAGGGCTCCTTTGAACTGTTGTGTGTCGCGCTCACCCCCCAGCCCTCCCTTGACAAGCACGGGGATCACGATCTGAAGGAATTTGTGGCCGATATTGTCCGCAGCGGGCAGGAAAGCGGAGAGTTTACCAATGAACTGCCTGCAAATGTCATCGCGACGGATCTGATGGTATCGGCCCGGGGTTTTCTGTTCCATTGGTGCGAGGAGGGAGGAACCTTTGACCTTCAGACTGCGCAGAAGGCGTATCTGCGGCGCATCATGCGGGCCTACGCGGAACCGTCCGCCATCCTTTGACGGGCAGCACATTCGGAATGTTCGATCCGGAAGCCGAATAAAGTCAATCAAATTTTGTAGAGAGAAGCAATGTTTGACTGAAAGGAGCACTTGATTATGAAAGGTAAAAAGCGATTCAAACGCGGCGTTGCGCTGAGCTTGTCATTGGCCCTGCTGCTGACCGTGTGCTGTGTCCCCGCCATGGCGGAGGGAGAGGAGCCGCCCGAGGGCGGCGGCCCCGGCGGCGGAGGAGGAACTGGCGCCCCGTCTGTGGACTATCAGACTTTGGATGTGCTGGGCAACTATGCCGCCGTGTTTATCCGGGACGGCCAGGTGACCACCGACGACAGCCTGATCGAAACCAAGGGCACGATTGACTCCACAACGATTTCCGACACCTATATTACAAGCGATACGATTGGCGTTTGGAACAAGTCCACGGATGTGGAGGACGGTATCGCGGGGACTTCCGGCATCGTCATTCTAAACACCTCCACCGGCGACGCAGCGGACGACAGCGTGGTGATCGGCGGGGAAGAGGACGTGTTCAAGGTCAATGGCGAGGACTATAACACCGTTGTTATCCTGGATAACCAGGACGGAGACGAGCCGAACACCGCCTATACCGACGCAGAGTGGACCATCGACAACGGGGACAATTCCAACTGCACTTATCCGGGCGTGGGCATTGCTGTTTCTGCCGCCGCGCTGAAGATCCAGAATGCTTATATTGAAACCTTTGGTTATCACCGCCCTGCTTTGGCCACCTATGATTCCCAACTGGCCGGGGACGATAACGCACAGGCGCCCGTTGTCATCGTAGAGGATTCTCTTTTGGCCTCCTGGGGCTCGGAAGGAAAGGGTTCCTCCGCTCCCACCTTTACCTGTATGTATGGCTCTGCCCGGCCGGTGATCATCAATGCCAGCGAGGACATCATGTTCTTCAATTCCAAGATCCTTTCCAGTGACTGGGGTTCCTATTCGCTGGATCAGTGCAGCGATACCACCGTCAGCATTGTCAACAGCTACAATGAAAATACTGTGGGCGGCTACGGCGTGTACGCCATCGGCTCCAACATCGTGAATATGTACGGCACCACCTCTGTGTCCGGCCAGTACGGTGCGATTATTTGCGCCGCCGGCACCGCCAACATCTACAATCTGGACAAGGCCGTGGCTGACAGTTCGCTTATGGAAAATTATGACGGCACCATCCAGGACGACGACGCGCTGAACGAGGGCGGCGGTTCCCAGATGGTTGGCGTCAACAGCGCCGTCACCTTTACTGCGGATATTTCCGGCGCCAATGTGGTCTCCACCTTGAGTGCGGAGGATACTTATTTCGCAACCGTGGAAACAGCGACCGCCGATGACGGCTCCACGATTTACAGCGTGCTGGACACCTATGATTGGCTGACCAACTTTGCGTTTATCTCCGGCGGCGCCCCCTACTTCTTCCTGCACTATATTGACGGCGCGACCTTGAGCTATCGTTCTGTCAACTCCAAGCTGAATCTGGATAACTGCCAGCTGGAGTCCAAGAACGGCACCGTGATCCAGACCGTTCTGGGCTATGATACCTCCGCCAACGGCATCGACGTGCCCGACGGTACAGAGTACTACGGCTATGATTTTAACCTGTCCAATATGTCCGTTACCGGCAATATCCTCCATGAGGACTACCAGCGGAAAATGGATCTGGTTCTGGACAATACCGACCTGACCGGCGCTGTGGTCACCGGCACCATGGCCTCCTGGAACAGCACGATGGAGTCCTATGTGGACGATCTTTGGCAGGCCGATGATCCCGCTGTTGGCGGCGTTGTAGGCGAAGTTGCCGAAGCCAATGACATTTCCAAGGAAGCCGTTGTGGATCTTCTGGAAAAGAACGATTCTTATGAAACATTCTGGGGCACGAACCTGACCCTGAACGATTCCGACTGGACGGTCACCGATACCTCCTCCCTGACCACCTTGACCGTGGATCAGGAATCCTCTATCCAGGCTCCCGAGGGCAAAACCATTTCCTTCTATGTGGACGTGGATATGAGCAACGACGATGAGTCCTTTGATGTCTCCACCGGCACACTGGTCAGCAGCCTGGAAGCCGGGACCTATGAGAACGTTGTGATCGTAGTCGAGGATGAAAATCCGTTCACAGATGTTTCTGCCAGCGACTATTTCTATGCCCCGGTCGTTTGGGCGGTGGAGCAGGGTGTCACCAGCGGTACCAGCGCCACCACCTTCAGTCCCAATGGCGTCTGCACCCGGGCCGAGATGGTGCAGTTCCTGTACAATGAGGCAGGCAAGCCCGCCGTGGCCGAGGGCACAGTGAATCCCTTCGTGGATGTGAAAGAGGGCGCCTGGTACTATGACGCGGTTCTGTGGGCCGTGGCAGAGGGGATCACCGCAGGGAAGGACGCAACCCACTTCGCCCCTGCTGGCATCTGCACCCGTGCCGAGGTGATGCAGTTCCTGTACAACGAGGCGGGCAAGCCCGCCGCAGCCGAGGGCACAGTGAATCCCTTCGTCGATGTGGAAGAGGGTGCCTGGTACTATGACGCAGTCCTGTGGGCGGCGGAGTATGGCATTACCAGCGGCACCGGCGACAACACTTATAGCCCCAATGATGCTTGTACGCGAGCCCAGGTCGTGACCTTCCTATACAGGGTTTACGCATCATAACCTGTCAGGATCGGGCGCTTACAGGCGC
>CAYSNK010000081.1:0-6935 GCA_964432375.1 uncultured Oscillospiraceae bacterium
CGTCACCGGCGCTTTGCGGAGAGCGGTAAACCAGCGAACATCGTCCTCAATGTCGGATTCTACCATTCCTTTCATTTGCTTTGCCCTATCGGGCCGTTTTTCGGACGTTCTACCCCAGGAATCAGCGCGGCGGGCCTCGATCTCTGAAGCCCGCCGCGCTTTCCTGTGGCCGCTCTCACAGCCCCGGTTCCGTTACTCCACCATTTCCAGCATACTCTCCGCCAAAATGCCGTATCCCCTGGTGGGATCATTGATGAGGACGTGGGTCACCGCGCCCACCACCTTGCCGTTTTGGAGAATGGCGGAGCCGCTCATCCCCTGCACAATTCCCCCGGTGAGGCGCAGCAGCCGTTCATCCGTGACGCGCACCATCAGATCCCGGCCCTGGCTGAACGCCTGGGGATAGACCCGCTCGATCTCCACGTCGAAGCGCTCCACCTGATCTCCCTCCACATTGGCCAGGATCTGGGCGGGGCCAACCGTTACCTCACCCCGGCCGGCCACCGGCATAGGCTGGCCGCCCCAGGGATTTCCCTCCGTCATGCCGAACACGCCGCAGTCGGAGTTGACCGTCAGCGTGCCCAAGTCATGCTTCAGATCAAAGCCGCCGTGGAGCTGCCCCGGAGAGCCGCTCTCCCCCCGCTCCACGCCGGTCACGGTGGCGGCCATGATGCCGCCGGATTTGATGGGCATGAGCAGGCCGGTATCCAGGTCACTGATGCCGTGTCCCAGGGCGGCGAAGGTTTTCGTTTCCGGATCATACCAGGTGACGGTGCCGATGCCCGCCATAGAATCCCGGAGCCAGGCCCCGAACTTATAGCTGCCGTCGGCACTGCACTGCACCGCCTCGCCGGACAGCTCCACCGCCTTGCCGTCCCGCAGCACCTGCAGTGCCATCTCGGAGCCCCTGAGCTCCTGAAGCAGGCCGGAAACCTGGTCGATATTGTCCACCGTCTCCTCATTGATCTCTGTGATGATGTCGCCGGTGCGCAAGCCGCACTCCCTTGCCGGCATCACCACGCCGGCCTCTGTCTCTACCTGGGACAGTCCAACCACCAAAACTCCCCGGGAAAACAGCTTCATCCCCACTGCTCTCCCCACCGGGATCACCATCCTGGCCTCCTGAGCCTGACAGGGCGCCGCAGCCCTGGCCCCGGCAGACAGAAGTCCGCCGCACAGCATCGAGATCAGGAAAAATGCCGCCATCCAGACGGCAGCCCATACCGCCGGCCTGCTCCTCTGCTCCTGTTCGTTCATCGCTTTCCCCCTCTCTGCGCCTTCACGCAGGGTTAATATGCCGCAGTTCGGGGAAAAATAACGGGGCCGCCGCTGCCAAAGGGTGACTGCGGCGCCACTTTTCTCTCGGGAAAAGCCCGAATCGCCCAAAAGCGCGGCTTTTCCGGTTTTTTCCTTGGGAGGCCGGGCAGCTTTTTCAATCAAAAGGACGAAAATGCCCGGATGTACAGCTATCATGCGCATCCGGGCAAAATTCATTCAAAAATTCAAAAATTAAAAATTCAAATCGTCATCGCTGCCGTCCTCTTCGTACTCCACGTCGAGAAGCTCCACGTCCTCCGGGTCATCGTCCAGTTCCAATTCCTCGTCCCCCCGCAAATCTTCTTCCATCGCCGCCTGGTTCATGTCGATCTCCACCTGCTCCGGGTTAGCGCCGTACAGCTCCGCCCGCTTGACGGCCCACTCCTCCTTGGTAATCTTCAGCTGGCGGGGCTTGCTGCCCTCAAATGGGCCAACATAGCCCAGCTCTTCCATCTGATCCATCAGCCGGGCAGCCCGGGCATAGCCCAGCTTCAGCTTCCGCTGGAGCATGGAGACGGACGCCTGTCCAATGTCCAGCAGCACATCCACGGCCTCGGGAACGAGCTCGTCATAGTCACCGCCCTCCGGGTCAACCCCCGCCTTGCCGGACTTGGAACCCGCGTTGGCAGCGGCCTGGTTCACAGACTGGGTGATCTCGCTGTCGTATTGGGCGGTGGAATTTTGCTTGACGAAATCCACCACCGAGGCAACCTCCTCATCGCTGATCATGCAGCCCTGGACGCGCAGGGCCTTGTTTGAGCCGATGGGATGATAGAGCATATCCCCCTTGCCCACCAGCTTTTCCGCACCGGCGGAGTCCATGATGATGCGGGACTCAATGGCAGACGCCACGGCAAAGGCGATGCGGGATGGAATGTTGGACTTCATCAGGCCGGTGATCACGTCGGCGGAGGGCCGCTGGGTGGCAACGACCAGGTGCATCCCGGCGGCGCGGCCCAGCTGGGCGATCCGGCAGATGGATTCCTCCACCTCCTTGCCGGCCACCATCATCAGGTCAGCCAGCTCGTCAATGACGATAACGATGGCGGGCATAGGCTCCCGATCGGGGTCCTTTTCCGCCAGCTTGTTGTACTCGCTGAGCTTTCTCACCCCGGCATCCGCAATCTCAGAATAGCGGCGGGACATCTCGATCACCGCCCACTGGAGGGCCCCGGCTGCTTTCTTCGGCTCGGTGACAACGGGGATCAGCAGATGGGGGATCTCATTATAGACGCCCAGCTCCACTTTCTTCGGGTCCACCAGAATCAGGCGCACATCCTTGGGGGATGCCTTGAAGAGCAGGGAGATCAGCAGGGAGTTGATGCAAACCGATTTGCCAGATCCGGTGGTGCCCGCGATCATCAGGTGGGGCATTTTGCTGATATCGCCGATGATGCAGGTGCCGCTGATGTCCTTGCCCAGGGCGAAGGACAGCTTGCTCCTGGCCTTGGTGAAGGCATCGGATTCCAGCACAGAGCGGATCGGCACAGGGGTCACCTTGCGGTTCGGCACCTCGATGCCCACCATGCTGGGTTTATCCGGCACCGGCGCAATGCGCACGCCGGAAACCCCCAGGGACAGGGCAATGTCGTCCGCCAGATTGGTCAGCTTGCTCAGCTTGATCCCCCGATCCAGCTCAATCTCAAACCGGGCCACGCTGGGGCCCCGGGTCACGTCCTTCAGATGGACATTGATGCCGAAGGACTCGATGGTGTCCGCCAGGATCGCCTCCGTAGAGGCCATCTCCTCCTTGACCCCCGCGACGCTGGCCGCCTTGGGCTTTTCCAGCAGATCCAGCCCGGGATACTGATAGACCTCCTGTTCCGTGACCTGATTCTCCGCAATCTGACGGGCCACTACCTTTTGGGCGGCTGCGGCCTCCTTCCCGGTGACTTTCTTCACCGGCGGCTCCCGGGTGACCTTTACCCCCTTGTCCGGCAGGATCAGCTCGCTTTCGCCCTCCCTGCTGGCCCGGAGCAGCTCCTCGCTGGTCTTTTGCGCGTCCGCGCCCATGGCGCCGGAATCCACCAGGTCGATTGGTTCCTCCTCCTCGTCCGGGATGGGCGCCAGGGGCCTCCTCGGTTCGGGGGTTGGAACTCCCTCATCGTCCTCGTCTTTCCAGGTAAACGCCGCCGCCTGGGGCAGGGGTTCCACAGGCCGTTCCGGAGCGGGAGCCGGTATCTCCGGCTCCCCCGTCGGGGCGGCGGCCTTGCTGTCCGGCTTCTTCGCCTTTTCGGTTTTTTCCGCCGTGTCCGGCCTCTCCGGGCGGGCAGATCTGGCCCGTCCGCCGTTCAGGATGGCCCGAATCCCGTCCGGAAGCTCCCGTCTGCCGTAATCCTCCGGCGCTTCCCCGGCGCCGCCGTCATCTTCCTCCTCCTGATCCCAGCCTGCTTCCTCTTCCCTGCGCCGGGCCGCCCGCTCTGCGGCCTCGGTGCGCCTGGCCCCGGCAAGGGCGATCAGATCGCCCAGGGAGCAGTTGCAGATTTTCAGCACCAGGAAAACCAGCAGCACCAGCAGGATGATAAAGGCGCCTACCCGGGAAATCAGACGGCACATCCACAGGGCGATCAGGCCGCTGAATACCCCTCCCGCAACCTGATACTGTCCGTCGATCCAAAGCAGCTTCACCGTTTCAAGAAAGCCATCGGGATAGGCGTTGGAGGCCCATACAACGTGGTGCAGGCCGCCGATCAGGGCGGGCACCAGCAGGGTGCAGATCACCCGGCCCAGGAACGGCCTGCGGCGGGTCTGGAACAGGAACACCCCTGCGGCGATCAGCGCCACAGGCAGCACCCAATAGCCTACGCCGACCAGCCCGCAGAACAGCTTTCTGCACCAGTTGAGCACAATGGCGTCTGTGTTAAAATAACCCAGTATCCCAAACAGGGCCAGGAGAAAGCAGGCCAGCCCTGCATACATCCGGCGGGCCGCGATCTCGTTTTCCCGCTGACGCTGGGCCTGGCTTTTTTTCTTCGTCCCGGGGGCGGCCTTGGAGCTGCCGGAAGAGGACTTCTTCGTCGCGGTATTTTTCCGGCTTCCGGCGGCGCTTTCGCCGGAAGATGCACGTTTCTTCTTTTGTTCAGCCATAGGCTCCTCCTAATTTTAATGTAACGCGGCACTTACAGGGCAACGCCGCAAATCAGGGCCACGACTCCCGCGCCCCAGCAGTAGTATGCAAAATTGCCGAACTTTCCTTTCCTGGCAATGACGTCCAGCAGGCGCAGGCAGAAGAACCCGGCCACACCCGCCACAACGACCCCCACCAGATAGACGGGCATCTGAGACAGGTCTGTGCCCTCCCTGATGACATCGATCAGGCTGAGCAGGTTCGCGCCCAGCACAGCGGGCAGGGAGAGCAGGAAGGAAAAGCGCACCGCAAATCCCCTCTGATACCCTCTGGCCAGCCCTGCGGCGATGGTCGCGCCGGAGCGGGAAATGCCGGGCAGCGTTGCCACCGCCTGGGCGCAGCCCACAAGCAGGGCGTCCGCCACGGTGGCGGTTTTTTCCGTCTTTCTCCCCCTTGCCATGCGATCCGCCAGGAAGAGCACCCCGCCGGTGATCAGGAGCATAAAGCCGATAAAGAGATTGCTTCCGCCCCAAGCCTCGATGCTGTCCTTGAAGGGCAGAACCACCGCCAAGGGCAGTGTGCCCAGGATCACCAGCAGCACAAGCCGTCTGGCGGGGGGCACCTGCTCCTCCCGATAGGCGGGAACCGCAATAGCCCGGCAGCCCCGGAAAAACTCCAGGATCATTTCAACAATGTCATGCCGGTAATAGATAAAAACGGCAATCAGCGTCCCGAAATGCAGCAGTACGTCATAAAAATCCGGCGCCTGGATCTGAAACAGGTTTTGCAGCAGCGCCAGGTGCCCCGAACTGGAGATGGGCAGGAACTCCGCAACGCCCTGCACCAGGCCCAGGATGATCGACTCAAACAAACTCATATCTCATCCTCCGTTGTTTTCATAATCCCGCAGCTTCGCGGCTTTCACTTCATAGATATTTATCATATCACATTCCATTCCAAAAATCTACTGTTAAAATCGGAGGCTTTCCGCCCGGCCCGGGATTCGGGCCATTCTTCCTCCTTGTCCGATTCTCCCTCTTATGCTATAATATGTCTGCAAATCCCACATCATCCCAACGGAGGTTCGGTTATGCCGCCCAAAAAATCTTCTTCAAAATCCAAAACAGACGCCGCCCCTTACCGGCAGCTGAAAGCAGACCTCGCCGCCGGGACCCCCGGCTCCCTCTACTTCTTCTTCGGTGAGGAGGACTATCTGCGGGACTATTATCTGAGCAGCCTGAAGGAGCGGCTGATTCCCGCCGGGCTGGAGGACTTTAATCTTCACACCTTTAACGGCAGGGAATGCGACCCGGACGCCCTGTCCGACGCCATCGACTGCCTGCCTATGATGAGCGAACGCTCCATGGTGCAGGTCAACGACTTCGACGTATTCAAGACCACCGGGGACACCCTGAAAAAATTCACGGCCCTGCTGACCGCCCTCCCGGATTACGTCTGCGTTGTCTTTGTCTACGACCTGATCAGCCTGGACAAGCGCACCATCAAGGGAGATCTTGGGAAATACGCCAAGGCAGGCAATGCCCTGGTGCAGTTCAGCCGGCAGAGCACCGGCGACCTGGTAAACTGGATTCAGCGCCGGTTTACGGCCCTGGGAAAGGACATTGACCGCACCCAGGCGGAATATCTGATTTTCGTCTGCGGGGGACTGATGACCGGCCTGTCCGCCGAAATCGAGAAGATCGGCGCCTATGCCAAGGGCCCCTCCGTCAGGAAAGAGGACATTGACGCGGTCTGCGACCCCGTGTTGGACGCTGTGGCCTTCAAAATGACAGACGCCATCGCCAACGGGGAGTTCGACAGGGCCGCCGGTATCCTCTCCGACCTTTTTGTGACGCAGCAGCCCCTTCCCATGATACTGGGCGCCCTGGGCCGTCAGGTCCGGCAGCTCTACACAGCCCGTCTGGCGGTGGAGCAGAACAAGGACGTGAACTGGCTCATCGAACTCTGGGACATGAAGCAGAGCTGGTCCGCAGAGAAGCTGATGCGCAACGCCCGGCGCTTCCCCCGGGACTGGTACCGTCAGGCGGTTCTTCTGGTGGGGGACACGGACAGGAAGCTGAAGCTGAGCTACAACGAAGGGGAGGCGCTGCTGACCGAACTGCTGGCGCGTCTGGCGGAGGCCGCTCATTCATGCTGAAAATCAAAGAGGCCATCGTGGTAGAGGGCCGGTATGACAAAAACACCCTGTCCCAGCTAGTGGACACGGTGATTGTGGAAACCGGCGGGTTCCAGGTGTTCAAGCAGAAAGAGCGGCTGAATATGCTCCGGCTGCTGGCCCAGCGCCGGGGCCTCATCGTCCTGACGGACAGCGACGGGGCCGGTTTTGTCATCCGAAATTTCCTGAAAGGCGCAATCCCCCCGAACCAGGTGAAGCACGCCTATATTCCCGACCTCTACGGCAAGGAGAGGCGGAAAAACCGCCCCGGCAAAGAGGGAAAGCTGGGGGTTGAGGGGATGGAACCCGCTGTGTTAGAGGCCGCCCTGCGCCGCGCCGGCGCTACCATTCTCAGCGAATGTGCCGCCTCCCCCT
>CAYSNK010000082.1:0-6924 GCA_964432375.1 uncultured Oscillospiraceae bacterium
ACATCAGCTCCATCATGCCGCCGCAGGCCATAGCCCCCGGCTCCCCGTTGCCGGAGCGGAAGGTGCGCAGGGCGAAGCCCTCCAGCGTCCGGGCCAGGCGGATGGATTCATACTCCACGATTCCGCCGCCCACGGTGCCGTACAGCCCGCCATCCCGGCACACGAGCAGCTTGCTGCCCGCCCCACGGGGGGCGGAGCCCTCCTTCCGGAGAACCGTCACCAGAACCCCCCGGCAGTCCGGCTGCTCCAGCCGGGCCAGCAGGTCGGCGGGGATGTGGGAGACCGGACGGCTGCGAAGCTGCCGGATCATGCCGCCCACAATGCTGACGGCAATTTCCTCCGGGGTTTCCGCGCCGATCTCCAGCCCCACGGGGGATTGCAGGCGGTCAATTTCTTCCTGGGGCAGACCGTCTTGGGCCAGCCATTGACGCACCAGTGCGGACTTCCTGCGGCTGCCCAGCATCCCGGCAAAAAGGAAGGGGCGCCGGAGTACCTGGGCGGCGCAGCGGTAGTCGCTTTTGTGGCTGTTTGTGGTCACAAGATAATAGGCAGGCTCCCGGGGCAGGGCGGCGCTCAGGTCGTCAAAGGAAGCCTGAACCAGCTCTACACCGGCGGGATAGCGGGCGGGCTCCAACAGTTCCGCCCGGAAATCCACCACCCGCACCTGGAAACCCACAAAGGAGGCGACCCGGGCCACGGCGGTCCCCACATGGCCCCCGCCCAGGATCACGGCCTTGGCGGGCAAGGCGTATTCCTCCGCATAGCAGCGCAGGCCGCCCACTTCCGTGCAGCCGGAGGGGGAGATTGCGGGATCAAAGGTGGACCGCCCGGCGTCCGGCCCTTCCAGCAGGGTACACAACCTGACCGGTTCCCCCCGCTTCATCCCCTCGATGATGGGGCGAAAGTTCATGCAAAAATCCCTCCTCCCATGAAAACGGCCCGGATTTCTCCGGGCCGTCCTGAATCATGTTCCCAGCTTCGTCAGATAATGCGGCGAATCACGAAACCGGAGCGGTTGGGGTTGACCGAGCTGATAATAATGCCGGTCTTGGAGCTTGCGGCGTTGACCATCATGCCATCCCCGATGTAGATGCCGGTGTGACCGCCGGAGGGGGAGGCGCTGGAATAATAGCAGATCACGTCGCCGGGCTGGGCCTCGGAGTAGCTGACCCCCCGGCCGCAGCTTCTCAGGGAACTGGAGCTGTGGGGCAGGCTATAGCCGAAGTGAGCGTAAACCGACATGACGAAGCCGGAGCAATCGCAGCCGTTGGTCAAACTGGTGCCGCCCCAGACATAGGGGTTGCCGATGAACTGGCAGGCGTAGGATGCGATCTGGGCGCCCAGGGCGCTGTTGGTGGAGCCGGAGCCCCCGCCGGAGGAACTGCTTTCCTCGGAGGAACTGGTGGAGCTTTCCTCAGAGGAGTTACTGTTTTGGGCGGCCTCCGCCTTTTTGCGCTCCTCCTCTTCCTGCTTCTTGCGCTCTTCCTCCTGTTTCTTTCGTTCCTCTTCTTCCTTCTTCTTCCGCTCTTCCTCTTCGATTTGCTTTTGCAGGGCGGCGATCTGGTTCTCGTACTTCTCCTTGGATTCGACAATGTCATCTTCCAGGGCGGCGGAAAGCTCCGTCAGCTCCGCCATCTTATCAGCGTACAGGCTCTCGTTGGCGCGGATCTCCGCCAGCAGCACCTCAACCTGGTCGTAGGCGGCCTGAACCTGGGCCTGCTGATCCTCCAGCTCGGCCAGAGCTACCTCCTTGGCGGCCTTTTCGCTCTCCAGCTGGGCCTTGGTGTCGGCTACCTCCTGGCGGGCGGCGGCCAGCTGATCCATGACCCAGTTATCATAGTCCATAACCTCCCGGATAAACGTGATGCGATCCAGCAGGTCGGAGAAGTTCTCCGCGTCAAAGAGAATACTCCAGTAGGAGGTGATGCTGTTCTCCTCCATGGCGCGAACCCGTTCGCAGAACAGCTCGTAATATTCGGCCTCCTTTTCCTGGGCCTCCTCCAGCTTGACCTCGGTATCCGCGATCTGGATTTCGTAATCCTCAATGATGGTTCTGGTGTTGTCAATCTGGCTTTCCAGCAGCTCGGCCTGCTGCTGATAGAGCAGAAGCTGCTCCACGGCGGAGTTCTCCTGGGCGCTCAATTCGTCCAGCTGAGACTGGACATCCGCCTGCTGGCTCTGGAGCTGGGCCTGTTCAGCCTGCATTTCCTCGATCTGGGCGGCGGTGGCGTCGATATCCGCCTGGGTGATGGCGGCGGCGGAGGAGATGACAGAGGCAATCAGCGTGGCGGCCAGAAACAGGGCGGTCAACCGGCGGCACAGGTTTTTGCTATGTAAGGTGCGGTTGTTCATAGGCGTAATCCTCCATAATGGTGCAGCGGCGTTCTGCCGCAGAGAAGTAGATGGTTACATTTTGTAACATTATAGACCGCTCTCCGGCATTTGTCAAGGGATTGCCGTGCTTTTTGGCAAAATATAGTCATATTAATTTGCGTTGCTTGAATCTGGGCCTCAGCGCAAAGATGATAAGCAAATAATCAAATGATATTATGACGCTTTCACGGCTGCCCTTTACGGGGCAGCCGTGAAAAATATGGCAATTATTACTCCGGGAACGCCGAATGGAATCAGGGCGTCCGGGAAGTCACCGAACCTCCTCCATCACGCTCATATATGCCGGGCGGATGATTTTGCCGGAGCAGGCCAGTTCCTCCAGACGATGGGCGGACCAGCCCACGATTCTGGCCGTGGCAAACAGGGGGGTGTAGAGCTCCACGGGAATGCCCAGCATATCATAGAGAAAGCCGGAATAGAAATCCACGTTGGGGCTGACGGTTTTCCCGAGCTTCCGGGGACCGGTGATCAAATCCGGGGCCAGCTCCTCCACCGCTTCATAGAGGGCCATGTCTTTCTCCCGGCCCTTTTCCCTGGCCAGCCGCTCCACGCAGGACTTTAAAATCAGCTCCCTGGGATCGGATTTCGTATAGACCGCGTGCCCTATGCCATAGATCAGGCCGCTGTGGTCAAACGCCTCTCCCGCCACCAGCTTCTTCAGGTAATCTGCCACCGCGTCCCTGTCTGTCCAGTCCTCCACATGGGCCCGGATATCCTCCATCATCTCCATGACCTTGATGTTCGCCCCGCCATGCTTCGGCCCCTTTAGGGAGGACATGGCGGCCGCGATGACGGAATAGGTATCTGAGCCGGAGGACGTCACCACCCTGGTGGTGAAGGTGGAATTGTTGCCGCCGCCATGCTCCAAATGGAGCATCAGCGCCAAATCCAGGCCCCTGGCCTCCAGCTCCGTATAGCTCTGGTCAGGCCGCAGCATTCGCAGGAGATTTTCCGCCGTGGACAAGGCGGGCTCCGGCGGGTGGATATACATACTTTCCCCGTTCTGATAGTGGTTATAGGCGTGGTAGCTGTAAACCGCCAGCATGGGGAACCGGGCAATGAGCTGGATGCTCTGCCGGATGCAGTTTGCGATCCCGCAGTCCGCAGCCCTGTCATCATAAGAGGCCAGCGTCAGAATACAACGGGTAATGGAGTTCATAATATCCTTGGTGGGCGCTTTCATAATCACATCCCGGGTAAAATTGACGGGCAGGGTGCGGCAATCGCCAAGGAGAGATCGAAATTCCTCAAGCTCCTGCTGGTTTGGCAGCGCGCCAAACAGCAGCAGATAGGCGGTCTTTTCAAAGCCGTACTCCCGGAATCCCAGTTCAGACACCAGCGTGTTGATTCGATAGCCCCGATACCACAGCTCCCCCTCGCAGGGGACCCGCCTGCCATGCTCCATTTTCACCCCGTTGACCTTGGAAATCCTCGTAAGGCCGGTGAGAACCCCCGCGCCCGTGTCATCCCGCAGCCCCCGGTTCACGCCGTACTCCCGGAACAGCGCATCGGGAATGCCGCCGTTTTCCTCGTATGCCCTGGCCTTTTCGCAGGAATAAGCAGTCAGGTTTCCGTTATTCAACCGCAAGTACCTCCATTCCATCAATTTCTTCGCTGATCACCGCCTCCAGGCTCGACATCTCGCCCAGCAGCCGGATAAACCGCTCCTCGCCAAAGGAAACGATCACCCGATGGTAAAACTCTTTCAGGATCTCCTCCTGCTCCTGGGTGCTTGCCACGCTGCGCTCCGTAAACAGGATATAGGTACCCTCCTCGCCGGTTCCATCGAATTTCCACTGCACCAGCCCCTTGTCCTTCAGCTCCTTGACGATTTTCGTCACCTTGCGCATGGGCAGCTTGAGCCGGTTGGCAATTTCCGTCAGATACATCCGATCCTCTCCCGTGGTCTGGATGTGCTGGGTGAACATCCACATGAACACAAAATCCGTTGTGGACATCTTCCGGAAGATCTTGCCGTAATCAATTTTTTCCCTGTGATGCTTGATGATGCCCGTCACCGGCGGCAGCTTCGCCGGAGAATCCGCAGCGGGCAGGCGCACCTCGTTTTTTCCGTTTTCGCTCATCAAAATCCCTCCTGCGGTATGATTTCTCCAACCTGCTCCTGAATATACCTGGCGAACTTCTCCGCGTTCTGAATATCCTCCCCATCCGGGTGATTTTCCGCGCCGGCATAAATCCGCTCCAGCTTCGTCCGGTAGTCCGGGATAGCCGCCAGCCACCGCTCTTTCTGATGCTCCGGAATCCTGCCCTGGCAGAGGAACAGGCCCAGGTTCTCCACGCCCTCCGGCATCCAGATCTCCAGCGATTTGGCCAGCCGGTTCCGATAGGCTTCGGTGGTGGGATAACCGCAGGTGGCAAAGACCGCCACCTTGCCGCCCTGGATCTCCTCCAGCGCATCCAGCAGCGCCATGCTGTATGTATTGTTGCGGATGCCGCAGCCAAGCAGGTAAACCTCCGCCGCCGGGAGCGCTTTCATCGTCTCCAGAGGATAAAGCTGCTTGCTGTCGCTCTGAATCCCCCTGTAAATTGCCTCCGCGATCTTTTTCGTATTTCCACTGGCAGACTGATAAAGCACTGCATATTTCATCGAAATTCATCCTTTCCAAGGAACCTCTCAACAAATGCGTCACCGGCGCTTTGCGGCGTTCCCTCGCAGCCTGTTTTAAATGGTTTGTTTTTAAACAATTATACAGAAAAAGAAACGGCCTGTCAATCGGCTTCACAGATTGTTTACAGATTCAGAATTTTCTCCATGTTTTTGCGAAGCTTATTCGACACTTCCCGCAGCGCCTCCATTTCCTCCTCGGTCACGCCCTCAAAGAGCTCCCGGGTCAGCTTGGACCAGGCGGCGTTGATGGAGTCTATCAGCTGCATGGCATTCTCCGCCAGCGCGTAATGCACATATCGCCTGTCCTTCTCATCCCGGTGGACGGTGATATAGCCCTTTTGGGACAGGCTCTCCATTGTCTGAGAGATATGCCCCTTATTGGCGTTCAAATGGCGGACGATGTCCAGCAGCGTGTTGTACTCCCCGCATCTGGACAGAAAATAAAGCACCTCGATCTCAATGCGTTTCAGGTGGTACTGCTCCCTGATATCCCCCAGTTCCCGATCCATGAGCCGCTTGAACTGGCCCCCTCTGAGCAGGGCCTCTACTGGCTTGTCCATCCGATATTCCCCCATACCCGGCAATCAAATTTGTTCCGGCTGCATTGTAGCAACATTTTCGGGGCCTGTCAACCTGCATTTTACGATTTGAGAAAAAGGCCCGGCGCCGGGGGAACGGCGGCCGCCTAAAGAATGTTTTCCAGGCGGAGCTGCTCCGCCTCCGCCGTCATGCGGAGCTTGTTTGCCAGGCGGCCGGAGGCGGCGGCGGCCTCCGGGCCGTCCTGGGTCAGCAAAAACTGGTAAACCTCCTGAAAGCCGCCGGCAATGTCCTCCAGGGAATCCACATGGAGGACGATATGATGATAGAGATCTGCGGCCATCCAGCGCCGCTCCGCCTCCTCTGCCAGGGCGAGGGCATCCGCCCATTCCCCCTGCCCGGCGGCATCCTCCGCCTGTTCCAGCAGGGCTGTCACCTGCCCGGTGCTGCGGCTCAGATAAATCCCGTTCCCGATGGCGGCGGCAAGGGTAAGCGCCAGGATCAGGACTGCGACGGCAACTCGTTTCAAAGCTCAGGACTCCTCCTTTGGGATTATATAGATCTGATCCTGCTCGTCGATGGTCATCAGGAACACCTCCTCGCAGCTTTGAAAGCCATGCTTTTTGAGCTGCTTCTCCAGCCAGACACGCTCCAGGCCCCGCCGCTTCAGGTGCGCCTCCATAAGGCGTCCGTCGCTGATCAGGACGATGGGCAGGCCGCTTTCCACCGGGTTGGCCCGCAGCTGGGCTGCGGTGGCGGGCTGCTCGTTTTGATAGAGCAGCACGGAAACCTGGCCGCTGGTTTCCAAAATGGCGTATTTCACTGTGCGAAAATCCGTGACGCCCTGGAGCCGCAGTTCCTCTGTCAGCTCGTCAATGGACATCCGCACCTGATTCATCTGCCGGGGCAGCAGCTTTCCATCCTGCACCACGATTGTCGGGGTTCCGCAGAGCAGCTTCCGGATGCGGATGTTCTTCATAACCAGGACGGAGAGGATCATGGTGATGCTCAGAAGGGTGATGATCGGGATCACCCCCGCCAGCAGCGGCAGGCCGAAATCCTGCATCGGTACCGCCGCCAGGTCGCTGATCAGCAGGGCCAAAACCAGCTCGGAGGGCTCCAGCTCCCCCACCTGGCGCTTTCCCATCAGCCGAATGCCTGCAATCAGCAGAAGATAAATCAGCACGGTGCGGAGCATCGCAGTTGCCATCGGTTTTCCCCCTTTGCCGGAATTTCAGCGCCTCCCTAGTGTGCGCAGAATGTGGTGGAATCATTCAGCGCTCTCCCTGTTTTCTCCGTGCCCCCTCCGGCGGAATTGCCCATCAAAAATGCCCATCAATTTTGCCCGAATTTAGGCGGAAAAC
>CAYSNK010000083.1:0-6921 GCA_964432375.1 uncultured Oscillospiraceae bacterium
TGTGTCCGGGTTCGCGCAGAGATACCGCCACAGGCCGCCGGTATTCTGCCGCAGGGCGTCCGTGCTCTCCGCGCCCAGGGCGTCCAGCAAGGCGTCCAGACTGTCCCCCTCCGCCAGCTCCGCCACCATGGACAGGGCGGTGTAGAGGGCGGTGGGCGAGTAGGCGGTGGTGTCCGAGCCGTCCAGCAGCGCCAGCCCCGCGTTGGCGGCGAAGGCGCGGATGCCGTTCAGATAGTCCTCGCTCAGCGCTTCCCCGCTGTATTCCGCCGTGTCATCCGGCTCGTAGGCCGCCGCCGCTGCGGGGAGAAGCTCCCCGTCCTGCGACCAGAGCAGGATTGCCCCCAGCACAGCCAGAACCAGCACGGCGGCCACCGCGCCGATCCATACGGCACGGCGGGGTCTGCGTCTGCCGGATTTCTCCGCTTTCTCCGCATACTTGTCAGTATCCTGCCCGAAGATCTCGGGGGTGCGTTTTTCTTT
Organism: uncultured Oscillospiraceae bacterium; assembly: GCA_964432375.1. GTDB lineage: Bacteria > Bacillota > Clostridia > Oscillospirales > Oscillospiraceae > JAJQBJ01. The sequence continues at coordinate 481 of CAYSNK010000083.1, forward strand.
CATCGTGTCATGCCCTCCTGTTCCAAAAGCTGTTTCCGTTTCTTTCGGTTCCGCATCAAAAAAGCCGCTCTCCCGGGAACCTGTACACGAGGGCGTTACCGGCGCTTTCCCCGTTCCGCGAGCTGCTCATCGTCCGCAGAGCGCCTCCTTCCTCTCCCGGTTGGCCCTTCACCCTGATAGACGGAAAAAAACGGGGCGCGTCGCAGGTTTTCGCCGAAATTTTTCGGGAAATCCTGTTTCAACCGGCGGGAGCGGTCCCCGGCGCATCCCCTGTTGGCGCGGAAATGCGTTTTCCTCCCGGAAAAGCGCATTTCTTTCAACATAAATCGAAATATTAATTGCAAAACAAGAAAATATATAATATACTTAGAGGGAGAAATTCGGCGGAATTGACCGAATTTTGGAGAAATGAAAAAGGGAGATGGAACTATGGCAGAAACAGCGAGAAGCAGGAGACGCAGACGCAAAAAGAGGACGGCCATCCTCGTGGGAATCCTCCTGGTGTTGGTCATTGCCGCCGGAGTGGTCTTTGTTCCGCGTCTGGTTCACCGGTGTGATAACTGCGGGAAGCTCTTTGTGGGTACGGGGTATTATCCCAACGTGGTCACAAGCACCATTGCGGATCTGACAGAGCAGGAGGAAAAGATCCTCTGCGGGGACTGCGCAAGGGAGGATCACGCCCTTTCGCTGGTTGCCGGAAAGTCCATTGAGGAATTTCGGCGCCCTCTGTTTGATTTTTCGGAAGAGGATTGAGTTCGATGAAAGGGAAACGGTTTGCCGCCCTCGCCCTTGCGCTGGCGCTGCTGATCGGCCTTTGGGGGCCATCGGTATTGACGGCAGACGCGGAGGAGGATTCCACGGTTTATGTGCGCAAGCACGTCAGTATGCTCTATGACGACTCCGGCAGCATGAGCAGCACAAAGGTGGAAAACAACCTGAAATGGACCTTTGCCAGTTACGCGGCCCAGTCCTTTGCCGGGCTGCTGAACGATACGGATACCCTGACCATCACGTTTATGAACCACTCCGACGAGAGAGCGGATCAGCTTACCGTGGATTTGCAGACGGATCGGGCCGGCCAGGTCGCCAACGTGATGGCCGCCACCGGCACGGTGTTTAAGCAGGGGAACACCCCCCTGGATCAGGTAGACACAGCCCTCCAGGTACTGCTGGACGAGGGCCTGGGTCAGACAGGAAGCGGCCAGAGCGAGCAGTACTGGCTGGTGCTGATGACAGACGGCATTTTTACAGACGCCGCAGGCAACGAGCTTGCGGAGGAAACTGTACTGGAAAAATTCACCTCCCTCCTGGAGGCGTATCCCCAGCTGCAACTGGTTTACTTTGGCATTGGCGCCGAGGGGCAGTCCGGCTCCGCCCCGGCAAAGGATTTTCGGGAGGAACCCCGGCTGACGGCCTATGGGAACTTTTCCGCAGTTTACGCCCCGAATCAGGATATGGTGGTCTCCACCATGCAGACCCTGTCCAGCCGGATCTCCGGACGTTATGACGTGACGGATTCCGCCAGGATCTCCGGGACAACCGTGACAATGGAGATCTCCGGGGAAGCCTCGCCGATCCGCAACGCGGCGGTGCTGGCTCAAAACACCAATGCCACGCTGGTCAGCGCGGTGGCGGAGGACGGGACCGCGCTGGAGATTACCCGCAGCGCGGCGTTGAACTATCCCACAGACGGCAGGTGCGCGAACGTCCCGGAGGGCACCCTGGGGGGATATACCGCTCTGATCAGCGGGAGCAACGGGGAGCGAATCCCCTCCGGCAGCGTCACCTTAACGTTTTCGGAGCCGGTGGAGAAAACCTCCCTTTCCCTGATGTATGAGCCCGCCATCCACTTGAATTTGACGGTGGAAAAGAAGCTGGCCTCCAGCGAATGGGAAAGCCTGGGCAGCAGCGCCCTCCTGAGCGCCGGGGACACCATCCGGATCAATTACGCAGTCTGCGAGGACGGCTCGAACGAGCCGCTGGACGTTTCCGCTTTTTATGGAGAGACAAAGACTTCCATCACCGCAAACGGCCAGACGATTCAGGCCGGGGAGGAATTTCGGATCGCCGAGGGCGATACCGCCATTCGGGTTGACATAAGCATGATGGACGGTTCCTATGAGATCAGCACCAGCCGGACGCTGAAAGCGGCGGTCATCACAGGCGCAGACTTTCAGGTCACGTCCAGCGGGGCCATCTCCTTGAACCGGGCGGAGCTTGCGGAGAATACGGAGAAGTGGATCGACTTTACCGTCCTGTACGGCGGGGCAGCCGCGGAGCAAGGGCTGCTGGAGCAGTTCACCTGCACTGCAGCCGGCGAATCCGGCGAGGCGCTGGACGGCGCCGTGTCGCTGCCGGGAGAGGGGGTCGTCCGCTTCACCCCCCGGGATGAGGACGCGGAGGCGGACAGCTACACCGTCAGCCTGAGCTTTGATGGGGAGACTGTCTGCCGGGAGCTGATCACGGTGAACCCGGATCTCTATTACACGGCCACCGCGTCGGATGGCTTCAGCGTTATGGATAACGAGATCGCCGCCTGCACGGATCGGGTAGAGTTTCTTGTGACCGCCCATGAGGACGGCGAGGAGCGCCCCATCACCCGGGAGGAGGCGGCGCTTTTCCGGATCACCTCCGCTTCCGAAAGCGGCGGTTCCCTGGATTGGAGCACGACCTATCAGGACGGCGGCCTGCTGGCGCTGGTTCCTGCCGGCTCCGACGCGGAAGCGGGGATTTACACGGTAAGCCTTGTGGAGCAGGAGAGCGGCGAGGTGCTGGGCACAGCTACCGTTTCCGTGATGAAGCACGATGCGGTCTATTCGGTGGAGGCTATCCTGCCGGAGAATCCGTCGGTGAACCTGTTCCGGCTGGATTACAATGAGACGGCAGTGGGCTTCCGGGTTTATATGGACGGCCAGCTCTGTACGGCGGCGCAGCTGCAGGAAATGGTTGACAACCAAGTGCTGACGGCGGAGGCGGATCGATCCGATGCCCTGCTGAGCCTTGTGGTCACGGTGGACGAGCTGGACGGCGCACCGGTGGTGCTCTGTACCCCCACCAGCGGCGCGAAGGGCCACATTGCCGCGTTCTGGCAGCGGATTCCCATCGCATACGGCGGCATTGGGGCGGGGGAGATGACGATCACCCTGACCGTTGACCAGCCGAAGGGGGCGGAAGGACTGGGAACGCTGCAGCTATACGGCTCCCTGCTCTGGCGGATTTTCTATCTCGTGCTGCCCTGGCTGATCCTGCTGGCGGCGGCGGTGATCGGAATGCTGATTTACAGCAATCTGCGGATGCCGCGTTTCAAGAACGGCGTGCTGACTCATGTGGAGCTGACGCTGGCGACGGCGGGCCAATACGCGGTGGGCATTGCGGAAACCGCTCCCACCCACAGCCGCCGGTTTTATCTCAATAAGCTGCTGCCGCTGCCTCAGCGGATCACCTTTAAGGGGATCACCTTTGAGGCGCGTCCCTCCCATGTCAAGCGAGGGAAAAAGCGGTTCTGCGACCCCACCGCCCTGATCTCCGGGACAGCGGCGGAGATCAACAAGGAGTATTGCAGCAATCTTCCGAATCCCCTTTTCCTTCAGAATTTGACCTTCGTTCTGTCCGGCGGCCAGGTTGCCAAAAGAAATGTGCCCCTCACCGACGTTGCGCCCTTTGACCCCGCCATGGTGGGCGACATGAACGCGCAGCAGACCTGGAAGCCTGCCCTGGCTGACGGGGCCTATCTTGTGAAAAAGCAGTTTAACGGGAAGAAACTGGAGGGAATGGAGATCTGGGGGTTCCTGGAGAAGCACTGAACCAACCGGTGCGGGACAAGCACCTGAAAAAAGAAAGGATGGTAATTTACTATGAGAAATCTCTTTATCGGCCTGGGCGGTACCGGCGGCGAGGTGCTGAAGCTGCTGCGGAGCCGGATGTCGGAGGAGCAGCGGCGGGATGCGAACTATCTTTATCTGGATACGGATCTCCGCGCAACCGGGCAGCAGATCGCGGAGGGAATCAGGACGGTGCCCATCTCCACGGCGGACACCGTGGAGGACATGGCGAATGAGCTGGGCCTGGAGGACGGCGTGTATGACTGGATGCCCTCCGGCGACTCCGAGCGGGTCTTTTTGGCCAGCGATTTTCACGACGGCGCCTCCCAGAACCGGTATAAGTCCAGGCTGTGCATTGCGAACTTCCTGTCCAAGAGCAATAACGACCTGCGCAACGCGCTGAAGCAGCTCAACCTGCCCACTGCGGAGGCAAAGAGCGTCCCTCTGCGGGTGATGATCGTCTCCTCCGTGGCCGGCGGCACCGGCACCGGCACCTTCCTGGATGTGGCGCTGTATATCCGCAAATACTTCCGCAAGAGAACCCAGAACGTCCGCATCACCGGACTGTTCGGCTGCCCGGATATCTACGAACGCGTGAACCAGGATAATGCCGAGAAGCGGCAATCCATGCGCGCAAATGCCTATGCCTGCATCCGGGAACTGAACGCCATGAATCTGTCCGTGAGCGGCAATCACGATGTGGTCAACAACTATGGCAAGTCCATCAGCATCAAGATTCACACCCGCAGCGAGGGCAAGCTGTTTGATTCCAAAGACCCCTATTTTACCGGGGACTACAACGCCAAGCCCTTTGACCTGCTCTACTTTGTGGATCAGGAGAACGCGGATGGGTTTGAGCTGGGCAATATCCAGGATTATTACCAGGTCATGGCGGACATCGCCTACACCCGGCTCTACTCCCCGCTGGAGGGCATGATCGAGACCGACGAGAGCAACGAGATGAACCAGCGGGCCAAGGTGCCCACCGCCATTTACGGCGGCGCGGGCTGCGCCAGGCTGGTGTACCCCTATGAGGACATCCTGCGCTATTTGGCGGAGCGGAAGGTCAGCGAGGACTTGGGCAGCAAGTGGACCTTCTGCGAAAACGCCTGGAAAGTCTACTGCCAGAAGCAGAACCAGGCGGCCCGGGCCGCCGGCACCACCTGGAAGGAGGAGCCGGAAGAGCGGGAAGACAACTACATGACCAATCTCGACAACGCCATCGACAAGCCCAAATCCAGCCTGGGCTTCCTGGCGGATATGATCCGCACCCGCGAGGGGGAGGATCGGGTGCAGCTATATCTTGACACGCTGGAGGCCCAGGCAAAGTCCCGCATTGGCATCAGCAACGGCGATGCCGGACGGCAGGACGCCCCTTATGGCCTGGGCCTGCGTAAGGACGTCAGCGAAGCCCGGAGCATGGTGAGCACCATCTATGTAAAGGCGGCCAACAAGAGCGGCAGTATGCCGCTGGAGGCTCTGAGCGACGCCAGCACCATCAGCGTGAAGCTGATGAGCTATATCAGCGTGTTGAAGCGGGCCGTCGGCCGTCAGGCCCAGGTGCTGGCCTCCGCGATATTCCCTTATAACGAGAATGGCGCCGAGCAGAAGGAGCTCAGCTCCGATCAGGTCAGCATCCGCAGCGGTCTGCTGACCCATGACGGCAAGGATGTCCACCCCCTGGCCGCCCGTTACCTGCTCTATGGCCTGCGCCAGCAGCTTCGGGATAAGATCGAGAAATACCCGGGCAGAAATGCCCCCCAGCAGGTATCCCAAAGTCTGGATGCCGCCTATAAGAGCGTCTACCTCTTCTTCGACGACGACTGGGAGGACGGCAAGGACGTGACTGCGGACGCGTATATTGCCCAACTGCAGAAGAAGCGCACCGGCCGCAAGAAGGCCAGCCGGGAGGATCTGGAGGAGTATCTGGAAACCATCGGCAAGGCCATGGAGTCTGTGATGAATATCGCCACCAACGAGATGCTGTATCAGACCTGGGTGGCAGTGATGGAAAATCTGGACGCCCTGATTGGCCAGTATGAGGGGTTCTTTGAGAATCTGTCTCAATTTGCGGACGGGATGGCCCACAAGAGGCAGATAGACGAGATCGCCCATGACGCGGCCACCGGCGGATACGTCTATGTGGGCGCCACGGCTGCGGTGAAAAATTACTATTACCTGGCGGCCCCCGGCGTGGCCAGTGCCATTCGTTCCGGCGATGATGAGATCTACGCCTATGAGGGCAGCAGCGTCTACCAGGCGCTGATCAAGCGCAGTATGCGGGGTCTGGCGCGCAAGCGTCAGATGGAGGAAATGGGACAGACCCTCCGGAAGCAGCAGGAGGACACCTATTCGGATATGGGCGGCATCTTCGACGCAGTGGTGGATCGCTACATGGAGTATCTCCGGGATAAGGCCGCCTATCTGGACACCGACGTCTGCACTGCCATGGTGCGGGAATGCTGCCAGGATCTGGATCTGGATTCTGCGGATCTGGTGTCTGACCCGGAGAAACAGGCCCGGTTCCATAACGCCTTCGGCAACAAGATCGCCAATTTGCTGGTGAAGTCCCGGCCCATGGTTCGCTATCACCAGAACAACACCGAGATGTATTTCCGCA
>CAYSNK010000084.1:0-6882 GCA_964432375.1 uncultured Oscillospiraceae bacterium
ACAGGATCAGGTTAGTGGAAACCCCGCTTCACCATTTCGGTGACCGCAAAGGACGCCACATCCTCCGCGAATTTGCCGGCCCCGAATCCCGCGTCATAACCCAGCTCCTTTGCCAGCTCATGGGTGATCCGGGCGCCGCCGCAGATCAGGACGTACTTGTCACGCAGTTCCTCCGCCTCCAGAAGCTCCACCAGATTGGTCAGGTTTTGGATGTGGATGTCCTTCTGGGTAACGGTCTGCGACACCAGCAGCACATCTGCGTGAAGCTCCTTTGCCTTTTCCAGGAACTCCTCGTTGGGAACCTGGCTGCCCAGATTGTAGGCTTCGATCATCTCATAGCGCTCCAGGCCGTAATGACCGGCGAATCCCTTCCGGTTCATAATGGCGTCGATCCCCACCGTGTGCGCGTCGGTGCCGGTGGACGCGCCTACCACGATGATCTTTCTGCCGAAATGCTCCCGGATAAAATCATCCACCTGGTGCATATCCATCACGTCAGACTCAACGGTCTGCACATGGATGTCGGTATAATTGATGGTGTGGACGCAGCTTCCGTAAATGATGTAATAGGTAAATTCCAGATCCAATGCCCGGTGGTAAGCCACATTCACGTCCTCCAGCCCCATTTTTTTCGCAAGCTGTCGGGCCGCTTCCTCCCCTCGCTCGTCATCCTTGATGGGAAGCGTAAAGCTCATCTGCACTTTTCCGTCATTCATGGTGTCGCCATAGGGCTTGATTTTGGTCAGATCCAGCGTCTTATCGTAATCCGCCCTGTCCAGGTTATATAGTCCGCTCACATCACACTTCCCCTTTCATCATAGGAATAAACGGGTTGAAGTAAGCCCTGCCCTTGAGCACAACACCGTCCAGGCCCTTGCCGCCATTCTTTGGCCGCTTGATATCGGCGAAAATCCCCTGCTCCAGCGTTGCGAACATCCCCTGCTTCTCGATATCCGCCAGAAGCTTTGTGGCCTTTTCCAGCACCTCGTTGGCCCGGGTCTGGATGATGCCCCCCTTCTTAAACTCAATTTCGTCTCCGAAATTCTTCATTGTACGGAAAATGTACTGGGCATTCTCGATGGAAAGCGCCCTGTCAGACATAAACGGCGTGTGGATCGCCTCCGTCAGCATTCCCAGAAGGTGGATCTTCTGCCCGGTCATGATCGTTACCATATTAAACAGCGCATCCTGCACATGGCCCCGGAAAATATTGCCCGTCATAAACTTGGTGGGGGGCATATATTTCAGGGGGGCGTTGGGGAAAATTTCCCTTGCCATCTGAGCCTGGGCCAGTTCCAGCAGGAATCCGTTTTCAATGTCCGGCGACATCTCAAAGGCGTGGCCCAGGCCCTGCTGCTCTTCGGGAAGCCCCGCCATGAGCGCAAACTGCTCGTTGAGGAATTGGGATGCCAGCACCGTATGGGCTTCCTCCACGGCATCTGCCGTGGTCAGGTAATTGTCCTCGCCGGTGTTGATAATCACTCCCGCAAAGCCGTTGATCACCCGGGAAAAATACTGGTCGATCAGGGTCCTCTGCATATTGATGTCCCGGAACAGAATCCCATACAGCGCGTCGTTCAGCATCACGTCCAGACGCTCCATGGCTCCCATGGCGGCAATTTCCGGCATACAAAGGCCGGAACAGTAGTTGCAGAGGCGGATATAGCGGCGCTGCTCTTTCCCCACCTGATCCAGCGCCTCGCGCATCAGCCGGAAATTTTCCTGGGTGGCATAGGTGCCTCCAAATCCCTCGGTGGTGGCGCCATAGGGGACGTAGTCCAGCAGGCTCTGGCCGGTGGTGCGGATCACCGCGATGATATCCGCCCCCTGCTTTGCCGCGGCAACCGCCTGGGTAATATCCTCATAGATATTCCCTGTGGCCACGATCAGATAGAGATAGGGCCCCTCTTTGTCCCCGTATTCCTCCAGCAGATCCCGGCGCTTTTTCGCGTTTGCCGCGATGCGCTCCGTCATTGCCTCTGCAATGGGCTGGATCGCCGCTTTGATCTCCGCCTCGCTGTGGAGCGGCAGCTTTACCAGGTTGATCTGCCCCTCGTTGACGCCCTCCGCGATCTCCTGGGGCGAGAGGTGCAGCTCCGCAATGGCGTTGCCGATATAGTAGGCGGCGCCGCCGGACAGGGCCTGGTTTTCCATCAGATGATCCACCAGGACATTGGGAAGCGGCACCTCCACCTCGTTCACCCCGTCAATGCCCAACAGCCGGCAAACCGTCCGCTCAACCGTGACGGTTGTATGGGCATCTATAAATTCCTGCACGTCCACAGCCACATGATGGGCGCTGCTTCTGGCCTGATCAATCCACTCCTTGTTTAATCCGAGCTTGCTCATCGACAGCTCGCTCCTTTCTTTCTGTTTGATCGGTCTGCACGCGGTCAGACTTTGGAACCCCTATGGGCATTTACTCGGGGCTTCCATTCTTGCTGTGGCGGCGAATCCTTGCCAGATCTGCCGGTTCAATGGTCATCTCCAATCCCTGTTCCAGGGCGGCCACGCCAACCAGGTTGGACTTTTTCTCCCCCCGGCATACCGGGCAGTTGCAGGATGGCTGGTAGTGGGCCGGCTCTGTATAGGTGGTGATGACCCCTTCGTAATTCCGGAGGATCACCTTTCCCGGCGTCTGCGAAATCACATAGTTGGGCATGACAGGGGTTTTCCCGCCGCCGCCCGGGGCGTCCACTACGAAGGTGGGCACCGCGAATCCGGAGGTGTGGCCCCTCAGCCCCTCGATGATCTCGATTCCCTTTGACACGGGAGTGCGGAAATGCTCAAGGCCCAGGGAGAGGTCGCACTGATAAATGTAATAGGGCCGCACCCGGATGCGAACCAGATCCCGCACCAGCTGCCTCATCACATGGACGCAGTCGTTCACACCGGCCAAAAGGACGGTCTGGTTGCCCAGCGGGATGCCCGCGTCCGCCAGCCTCGCGCAGGCGGCGGCGCTCTCCTCCGTGATCTCCCTGGAATGATTAAAATGCGTATTCAGCCAGATGGGATGATACTTTTTCAGCATATCGCAGAGCTGCTGGGTGATCCGCTGGGGCATCACAACCGGGGTTCTGCTTCCGATCCGGATGATCTCCACATGGGGGATCTCCCGCAGCCTGGAAATGATATACTCCAGCTTCTCATCGCTGATCAGCAGCGCGTCGCCGCCGGAGAGCAGCACGTCCCGCACCTCCGGGTGGTTTCGGATGTATTCGATACAGCCGTCGATCTGGGTGCCCGGCACGCTGCAATCATGCTGGCCCGCAAACCGCCTCCGGGTACAGTGGCGGCAATACATGGAGCACTGGTCGGTAATCAGAAACAGCACCCGATCCGGATAACGATGGGTCAGTCCGGGCACCGGGCTGTCCGTGTCCTCGTGAAGGGGATCCTCCAAATCAGCGGGGGAGTGATACAGTTCCTTTACAGTGGGAACCGCCTGCTTCCGAACCGGGTCGTCGGGGTCATCCGGGTCGATCAGGGACAGATAGTAAGGAGTGATCGCCATCCTCAGCGTTTCCAGGCACTGGGCAATCCCTTCCTCCTCCTCCGGGGTTAAGCGCATATATTTTTTCAGGTCGTCCACCGTTTCAATGCGGTTGCGCACCTGCCAATGCCAGTCGTTCCACAGTTCATCGGGAACCTCTGTAAATAAACCATATTCTCTGCTTTTCCTCATTGTAATCTTCCTCCTTTGATGTTCGCGGCGCCGCCTTCCGGGACTCACACATACTTCTGGTCAAACAGATTGCGGATTGCCTCATTCTCACGCAGCTCCTGAAGGGTAATCTCCGCGTGGCCCTTGGTATACCCGTTCCCGATAATCATGGTGATATCCTTGCCAACGCCCTCCGCGCCGAGGGCTGCCTTGGTAAAGCTGGTCGCCATGGAGAAGAAGTACACGCACCCTCCGTCGTGAACCGGCAGGATGGCGGACATCTCGCAGTTATTTACATTGACGCAGCAAATGGACACATCGTACTCCCTGCCGCCGTTTGCGGCCAGGGCTTTCTCCAGCACATCCACCGGAAGGGCGGCGCTGGCCTGGAACGCCTGATGGCAGACCCCCAGCCGCTTCAGTTCCTCCACACCTTCCTGGCTATAATCCATTGCTACGACCCTTCCGGTGGGGCCAACCCGCTTCATCGCCTCATAGCAGCAGAGAGTCCCGGATTTTCCGGCGCCGCCCAGGATCAGGACGCTCTGGCCGGACTGCACCAGCTTTGCCGTCTGCGCCGGTGCGCCCGCCACGTCCAGAGCGGCAAGGGCCAGGGGCTCGCTGATATCCTCCGGCAGCTTCGCGTAAAGCGCGCTCTCAAACAGCACCGCCTGGCCCACAATATCCACCCGGTCGATCTCCGGGTGGATGGCCGTGATCCGCTCGATCTTCAGCGGCGTCATGGAAAGGGAAACCAGGGAGGCGATCCTGTCCCCAACCTTAATGTCCAGATCGAGATCCTCCCCGATGTAGGCCACCTGGCCGATGAACATCCCGCCGGAGCCCGTCACCGGGTTCTGCATTTTACCCCGCTCATTTACGATGTCGAGGATCATCTGCTTGATTTTCTCCAAATCCTTGCCGCAGGCTTCCTCGATCTGGGTGAAGGACGCGGAGTCGATATTCAGGGATGTGACGTCACAGATGATCTCATTGGAATATCTCTTCTCCATATCGTTGTCCACCTGATAGGCGGCCTGGGTCAAAACCCCCTGGGGGGCGATCACCCTGTGAATCCCATACTTATTCCCAACTAATTTTGCCATTTTCAGTTCCTTCCTTTCTGCCGCCGCTGAACCGGCGGCCTTTGTTTTTTCCTGGGTTTATCCCGCCTCTGATTCCGTATTCGCTCCGTTCCGGGGCTGACGCAAGCCGAGTATCTCCCTTGCCTCCCGGGGATTGGCAATCTCGCGCCCCAATTCCCTGGCGATCCGGGCGGCCTTGGCCACCAGTTCCCCGTTAGACTTTGCCAGAACGCCCTTTTCCAGATATACGTTGTCCTCAAATCCGACCCTCACATGGCCGCCCATGAGAATCCCCATGGTAATCATGGGAAACTCCGATTTTCCCACGCCGGCAACCGTCCAGGTGGAGCCCGCCGGGATGCTCTCCGCCATGAAGAGCAGATCTCTCGGCTCTCCCGAGATCCCCCCGTTCACTCCCATCACGAAATCGAAGTGCATCGGCGCCTTCAAATAGCCCCGCCGCTTCAGGCGAAGGGCCATGTCGATCATACCCTTGTCAAAGACCTCGATTTCCGGCTTGATTCCCAGCCCGTTCATGCGCTCCGCAAAGGTAATAATCATGTTCTCCGTATTGACGAAAATCTCGTCGCCGCCGAAATTGCAGGTGCCGCAATCCAGAGTGGCCATTTCCGGGCGCAGTTCCGTGGGGGCCAGGCGCTCCTGGCTGCTCATGCCCACGGCCCCGCCGGTGGAGGGCTGGATAATCACATCCGGGCACACCTCCCGGATGGCGTTGATACATTCTTCAAACCGCCCTTTCCTCTGGGTCGGGGTTCCGTCATCCTCCCGGACGTGGAGGTGGATCACGGAGGCCCCGGCCTCATACGCGCTTTTCGCCTCCCGCGCAATCTCCTCCACGGTATAGGGGACTGCGGGATTCTGCTCCTTCGTCACCTCCGCGCCGCAGATACAGGCTGTAATCACTAATTTTTCCATAAAAATTCCCTCCTCATTCATAAAACCGTTTACGCAAGCTCCTCCCGGGCCATTGCGGGAAAGAGCGCTGCTGCAAAATCCATTTTCCGGTTTTGCAATAGCGCTCCATGGTTTCCACATGACAGATCAAAAGCCGTGCGCCTCTGATCCAAGCCTCATCCCCCATTACCCGGATGCGCTTTCGGCGACTGCACCTTTTCTGCCGGCATCGGGTGTATGGCCCCTTTCCACCCGGCAGATACCTGCTGATCGCTCCTCTATTGAACCGGCGCGTTCCGGCGGCCCGGGTTCCCTCCCGCAGCCCGCCGCGAAAAAGCGCCGGCCTCTATTCAGTTATCAGGCGGGCGCCTTACCCGCGCTGCTTCTCCTTGGTTACCACGCAGGTTCCGCTGGCGCGGCAGACGACAACCGGCTCCGCCAGCACATCGCAGGCCGAGTCATTGATGTCCGGCCTGGGCGCGATGACCTTGCGGGCCTCAAACACCATCTTTCTGGAGGTGTTCCCCTGGGCTACAATCTCGCCGGAGGCTTCAATATAGTCCCCCGCGTAGACCGGCGCCAGAAACTCCACGCTGTCATACGCCCGGAACAGCCCCTCGTCCCCGTCGTTCCGGATCAGAAGCTCGGTTGCCACATCGCCAAACAGGGCCAGCATCCTTGCCCCGTCCACCAGGTTTCCCCCGTAATGGGCGTCCTGGGTGCTCATTCTCAATCGGATCGTCGCTTTCATGTTCCTGTCCTCCTTTTTCCGGCCGGACAATAGCCCTCCACGCATCCTCCATGGAACCCTTGAACAAAAGCGGAAATCCTTCGCAGATCGCGCTCACCGGTTGTTTCAGAGCTTTCCTATCAGCCGCCGCCGGGCCGCCGATAAAAAAAGCACGATTGATACGCCCTGCCGGGCAGTATCAATAGTGCTCCATGATATGACATGACAGTTCAGGAACTGTACGTCCCTGACCCAAGAAAAGGCCCAATCACGCGCCTTCCCTTTCGGCATTTTATACCTTCTCTCACGGCATCGGAAGTGATTTCCCTTCTGTCTGAATCAACCGCCCGCAGCCGGTTGAATCAAATGAGCATCCGCGGATACCCTATAAAACGCGCCTCTATTGCTCCACCTATTTGATTATGGTTTAATCATAACACTGAAAAATGCACAAGTCAATACAAAGATCTGTCAATTTTTTTGTCGCA
>CAYSNK010000085.1:0-6839 GCA_964432375.1 uncultured Oscillospiraceae bacterium
CACCTCAAGGCCAGTATGCCCGTTTTTGTCGAAAATAAACTGAAGGGACTGCCTCTTATGATCCTAAAGAATCATTTTGAGGCAGCCCCGTTTCTTAATTTTTCAAGGTTTCCGCAAATTCCGCGTACTTGGCCACTTTTTCATCAGCCTCCGCCTTGGTCGCGCCGCTGGTCAGGATGTAGACCTTGATCTTCGGCTCGGTGCCGGAGGGACGGATGATGAAGGTGGAGCCGTCCTCCAGGTCGTAGGCCACCACGTTGGAGCCGGAGAGCTCCATCTGCTCCACCTTGCCGCACAGGGTGCAGGTGGAGGTGCCGCTCTGGTAATCCTTCTGGACGGTGACCTTGGTGTCCGCCACCTGGGTCAGGGGGGAACTGTGGAGCCGCTCCATGATCTGGGCCATCCTGCTCATGCCGTCCAAGCCGGGCATCACCAGGTTCATGGTCTTTTCGCTGTAATAGCCATACTTCTCATAGCAGTCCATCAGGGCGTCGTACAGGGTTTTGCCCTGGGCGGCGTAATAAGCGGCCATCTCCACAGCCACCACGATGGCGGTGACGGCATCCTTGTCCCTTACGAAATCCCCGAACATATAGCCGCAGGATTCCTCAAAGGAGAAGATCACCTGGCCCTGGCCGGACTTCTCCAACTGGTCCTTCTTCTCCCCCAGGAACTTGAAGCCGGTAAAGGTGCGGGCGCACTTGATCCCGTTGGCCTCGGCCACCTTGGTGGCCATGGCAGAGGAGACAATGGTGGTGTTGGCGTAGGCGTTGGGGGGCAGGGTGCCGGCCCGCTTCCGGGCCTGGATCGCGTAGTCCTCCAGCAGGATGCCGGTCTGGTTGCCGGTCAGCACCACATAGTCCCCCTGGGCATTTTTCACCATCAGGCCCACCCGATCCGCGTCCGGGTCGGAGCCGCAGATCAGGTCACAGCCGTGCTTCTTTGCCAGCTCCACCGCCAGATAGAAGCCCTCCGGGTTCTCCGGATTAGGGGAGGCCACGGTGGGGAAGTTGCCGTCGATCACCATCTGCTCGGGGACGCAATAGACGTTCTTCATTCCCAGGCGGCGCAGGGCCTCGGGGATCAGCCGATACCCGGTGCCATGGAAGGGGGTAAACACAATGCCGAAGGTGTCCGCCACCTTGGAAACGGACTCCCGGTCGATCACCTGCTCCATGACCTTTTCCAGGAACAGCTCGTCGGTCTCCTCCCCCAGGATGGTGACAAGGCCCTGGGCCTTGGCTTCCTCCAGATCCATGGTCTTTACGTCCTCAAAGATGTCCAGCTCCCCCATCTTGGCGGCCACCACGTCCGCGTGGACGGGGGGAAGCTGGGCGCCGTCGCTCCAATAGACTTTATAGCCGTTGTACTCCTTGGGGTTGTGGGAGGCGGTGATGTTGATGCCCGCCTGGGCGCCGTAATGCCGGACGGCAAAGGACACCTCCGGCGTGGGGCGCAGCGCGTCAAACAGCTTCACCCGGATGCCGTTGGCGGCCAGGATCGCGGAGGCAGTCTCCGCGAACTCCTGAGAGTGGTTCCGGCAGTCGTAAATCACCACGACCCCCTTTTCGCAGGCTTCGGGCCCCTCCGCCTTCACCACCTCGGCAAATGCCTGGGTCGCGTGGCCCACCACATGGCGGTTCATATTGTGCAGGCCCACGCACATGGTGCCCCGCAGCCCGGCGGTGCCGAACTCCAAGGGGCCGAAAAACCGGGATTCGATTTCCTTGGGGTCGTTCCTGATGCCCTCCAGCTCCGCCTTTTCCTCCGGGGACAGGGCGGGGCTGCTGAGCCACTTTTCATAGGTTTCCTGATAAGTCATATTCCTTACACCTCCAAAAAATTCCGTTACGAAAGGTCTTTTCTCATTTGTGATACCTGGTTCCGCCGTTGATTTGAAAGGCTCGGTAAAGCTGCTCCAGCAGCATGACCCGGGCCAGATGATGGGGAAATGTCATGGGGGACATACTCAGCCGCAGCTCCGCCCGGGCCTTCACCTCCGGGGCCATGCCGTAGGAGCTGCCCAGCAGGAAGCAGACCTGAGAGCTGCCCCCCACCCCCCAGGCCGCCAGCTTTGCCGCCAGTTGGGGGCTGGACAGGG
The DNA here is from genome assembly GCA_964432375.1 of uncultured Oscillospiraceae bacterium. Classification (GTDB taxonomy): domain Bacteria; phylum Bacillota; class Clostridia; order Oscillospirales; family Oscillospiraceae; genus JAJQBJ01. The sequence continues at coordinate 2,102 of CAYSNK010000085.1, forward strand.
CTTCCCCTTCCACGCAGAGGGCCGCGATCCTGGCCCCTTTCGGGATTTTAGACAGGAGCCGCTGCCCCTCCCGGGTCAGGGCTGCCTCGATTTGGGCCTGGGAGGGCTCCTCCGGCAGCCGCTCCTCCGGCAGCTCCAGGATCTGGAGCTTGCAGCAGGCCGCCAGCCGCTTTTCGTATTCCCGCGCCGCTTCCAGATAAAACTTCTCCTTCAGCCGGCCGACGCAGAGCACCTGGATCTTCATCATGGCCGTTCCCCCACCAGCCACACCGGGCTGTTCTCGCTCCGGGGGGCCACCGCCAGCTTCACCTGGCGGCCAACCTCCGCCCCGGCCTCCCGCAGGCGCCGGGCCACCACGCTCTCCGCCTGGGCGGGGGAGTTGTTCTCCTTGCTCAGATGGCCCAGCACCAGGGTCTTTGTGCCGGTCTCCGCCAGGAAACAGGCCAGCTCCGCCCCCTCCGCATTGGAGAGATGCCCCTGTTCCCCCAGAATCCGCTGCTTCAGCGGGTAAGGATAGGGGCCGGACAGCAGCCAATCCTCCTCGTAATTGGTCTCCAGCAGCACGAACTCCGACCCCCGCACCGCCTCCGCAATCTCATCGGTGACATGGCCCAGGTCGGTGGCAACCGCCCCCCGGCTGTGCCCGTCGGAAAAGGTGAAGCCAAGGCTCCCCGCCGCGTCATGGGGTGTGGAAAAGGGCAGGAAGTCCAGGCCCCCCAGGGGAAACCACGCCCCGGCCTTTACCTGGTGGATCAGGCCGTCGATCCCCGCGATCCGATAGGTGAGCTGCCGCCCGGTCTCCGCCGAGGTGTAAAGGGGCAGCCGGTATTTTTTCAGCAGCACCGACAGCCCCGCGATATGGTCGGCGTGCTCGTGGGTGACGGCGATCCCCGCCAGCCCTGCGGGGTCCACCTGATGGGCCCGCAGCCCCTGGCAGATCCGTTTGCAGGAGATCCCTGCGTCGATCAGGACGGCCCCCCGGGCCGTCTTTACCAGGAGGCAGTTTCCGCTGGAGCCGCTGGCCAAGGTACAAATCTCCAGCGCAATCACGTTCTTTCCGGTTTTTTCTGATAGATCATCAATATGCCTGAAATGCTTGAAACTTTATCTGAAGGGAAGGAAGCTCAGCAGGCTTCCGTCTGCTCCGTTTCCTCCGCCTGGGGATCTTCCTGGGCCTCGGCCTCCGCGTCCACCATGACATGGATGTCGGCCCCCACAGCCCGGAGCTTTTCCACCAGATCCTCATAGCCCCGCTCGATATAGTGGACGCAGTCGATCTCCGTAACCCCCCGAGCGGCCAGGCCGGCCACCACCATGGCGGCCCCCGCCCGCAGGTCGCAGGCGCTGACCGGGGCACCGGTGAGATAGGGCACGCCCTCGATTACCGCCACATGGCCGTCCACCTGGATGTGAGCGCCCATCCGCTTGAACTCGTCCACATAGCGATAGCGGCTGTTCCACACTCCCTCCGTCACAAGGCTGGTGCCCTCCGCCACCGACATGACGGCGGCCAGTTGGGGCTGCATATCCGTGGGAAAGCCGGGATAGGGCTGGGTTTTCACGTTGGTGCGGATCAGCCTGCCCAGCCGCCGCACCCGCACCGCGTCGTCCAGGTCGAAGATCTCCACCCCCATCTCCCGCAGCTTGGAGGAAATACAGTCCAGATGCTTGGGAATCACGTTGCGGATGATCACATCCCCCCCGGCGGCGGCCACGGCCGCCATATAGGTGCCCGCCTCGATCTGGTCGGGGATGATGGAATAGCTTCCGCCCCGGAGCCGCTTTACCCCCCGAACCTTGATCACATCGGTGCCCGCGCCCCGGACATCCGCCCCCATGGAGTTGAGGAAGTTGGCAAGATCCACGATATGAGGCTCCCTGGCGCAGTTTTCAATGACGGTCATCCCCTCCGCCAGCACCGCAGCCAGCATCACGTTCATGGTGGCCCCCACGCTGACCACGTCCAGATAGACGGAGGCCCCCTTCAGCTCCCGGGCTTCGGCGCACACCACGCCGCCGCAGACGTTTACCTCCGCGCCCAGGGCTACAAAACCCTTGATGTGCTGGTCAATGGGCCGGACTCCGCCGAAGTTGCAGCCACCGGGCAGGGCCACCTCCGCCCGGTGAAACCGGCCCAGCAGGGCGCCGATCATGTAGTAGGAGGCCCGGATCTTCTTGGAAAGTTCATAAGGCACCTGGCGGTTCTGGATAGACGAACAGTCCACCTCCAGGGTGTTGCGGTCAATGACCTTGATGTGCGCCCCCAGCTCCTGCATGATCTTGGTCAGCAGGGATACGTCGCTGATCTGGGGGATATTTTCAATGCGGCAGACGCCCTCCACCAGCAGGGCGGCAGGCAGGATTCCAACGGCGGCATTTTTGGCCCCGCTGATGGTGATCTCACCGTAAAGGGGCTTTCCGCCACGAATGACATATTTATTCAAAGCTGCGTCCTCTCAATTCTGCGTCAGGGGTTCGGTGATTCTGTTCACGCAAATGATCTAATCCCCGGGAAGCCCCGCATCAACCGGCGGTGCCGCATTTGTTCAGAGGTTCCCCAGAAAGAATGGTATCTTGGAAATGGTTATATCAAAGCCTACGCCCCCGCCCGCGAACCCACCGGGCCAGGGACAGCGCCGGTAATGACAATTAAGCAACGTTAGTATAACACCCTTTCTGTTCAAAATCAAAAGGTATTTTCAATTTTCCCCGATTTCTTTCCGCCCCGGGGAATCTCCGGTTTTTTTGGCTCCCTCCCTTGCCCCCTGCCGGGAATTGTGCTAGAATGGACGGCGAATGAAGGGGGTATTTGCTTTGGACTTTCGGCATCTGATTGATTTCGGTGATCTGACCCGCCAGGATTGGGAGCAGCTTTACCGGGACGCCGGGGATATCATGGATCATCCCGGAGACTATGTTGACGCCTGCAAGGGCAAGCTGGCGGCCAGCCTGTTCTTCGAGCCCTCTACCCGCACCAACTTCTCCTTCCAGGCGGCCATGCTGCGGCTGGGTGGCAGCGTGTTCGGCTTTTCAGACCCCAACTCCTCCTCCACCGCCAAGGGGGAAACCCTGAAGGACACCATCAAGATGGTGTCCGGCTATGCCGATGTCATCGTCATGCGCAACCCCCGGGAAGGCGCGGCCAAGGCCGCCTCCCTATACTCCAATGTCCCCGTGATCAACGCCGGGGACGGAGGCCACATGCACCCCACCCAGACCCTGGCGGATCTGACCACCATCACCCGTCTCCGGGGCGGCGTAGACGGGCTGACCATCGGCCTCTGCGGGGATTTGAAATATGGCCGCACCGTCCACTCCCTCATCAAAGCCCTGGCCATGTTCCGGGATATCCGCTTCTACCTGATCGCCCCCCGGGAGCTGGCCATCCCGGACTATATGCGCTCCTTTATGAAAGCGCAAGGCATGAAGGTGGTGGAGGTCACGGGGCTGGAGCCGGTGATCCCCCACCTGGACGTGCTGTACATGACCCGCATCCAGCGGGAGCGGTTCATCGACCCCCTGGCCTACGAGCGGGTCAAGGGCATCTACATCCTGAAGCGGCGGATGCTCCGCCGGGCGAAGAAGGAGATGCTCATCCTCCACCCCCTGCCCCGGGTGGACGAGATTGCCCAGGACGTGGACGACGACCCCCGGGCTGTTTACTTCGACCAGGCCCGCTACGGGATGTTCGCCCGGATGGCCCTGCTGAACTACCTGGCCCACCAGCCCCGGGCGGAGCGGACACCCCATGTGGAGATCGGCACCGCCCCCCTGTGCTCCAATCCCAAGTGTATATGCCAGACTGAGCACTATCTCCCGCCCCTGGTGAAGCAGGTGGGCGGGGTGAACTACTGCGCCTTTTGCGACAGCGTCCTGAAGTGAGCGGGCCCTGCCCCCGCCGGCCCCCCGGCACCATTGATAAACAGTGAAAAAAATCGTTGACAATTTCGCGGCGATATGGTAGGATAACTAAGCTGGTTCTTGACTTGCGGGTGTAGTTCAATGGCAGAATCCCAGCCTTCCAAGCTGGTCGTGCGGGTCCGATTCCCGTCACCCGCTCCATTATGCGCCTGTAGCTCAGCTGGAGAGAGCAACTGCCTTCTAAGCAGTGGGCCGGGGGTTCGAGTCCCTCCAGGCGTGCCACTTCTCCCAGAGAGGCAGGCGGGCCCGCTGTCGCGGCGGGCTGTTATTTGGTGGGTATAGCTCAGTTGGTTAGAGCGCCAGATTGTGGCTCTGGAGGCCGTCGGTTCGACTCCGACTACCCACCCCACCAAATCCCCTTTTCCCCGCCCGGGCCGGGCCATTGGCCCGGCCCTCACCGGAAGAAGTAAAGTCAGATCGGCAGTCCTGTCTCCCGGTTTGGCTTTCCTTTATTCTGCGGGGCCTCCTCCGATGGGATGTAGCCAAACGGTTAAGGCACGGGACTTTGACTCCCGCATTGTGGGTTCGACCCCCGCCATCCCAGCCAACCTCCCCGGGATGTCACGGTTCCGGGGGTGCTTTTGGTTTCACAGTATTTGGTATGGAGGTTTAACAGGTAAATACGGCACGATCCAGTAGCTCAGTCGGCAGAGCACCTGCCTTTTAAGCAGGGTGTCGAGGGTTCGAATCCCTCCTGGGTCACCACTTCGGGGCAAGCGAAAAAACGTTTGCCCCGATTTTTATCAAAATTGCAATCAGATCGCCTTTGGGGATAAAAAAGCGGGGCGCCCCCGGCGATTGCCGGAAACGCCCCATG
>CAYSNK010000086.1:0-6778 GCA_964432375.1 uncultured Oscillospiraceae bacterium
ATGCGGGTGTAGCCCATCATGGAGAAGAAGCGCTTGAACAGGGAGATCTTATACCCGACCAGTCCCCAGGAATGGTGGGAGGAGGTGCAGGCGGTGATGGTCTCCTTGCCGTAGGTTTTATGCAGGCGCTTGATCTCCCGGGCCACCAGGGAGAGGGCCTCGTCCCAGGAGGCCCGGCGGTAGCCGGATTTGCCCCGGTTTTCCGTGTTGCGGTTTTTGCCATCGGGAGTCTCCACAAAATCCTCCCGGATCATGGGGTACTTCAGCCGGTCGTAGGCGTAGGTCTTGTCCCGCTCGCAGTAGCCCAGCAGGGACATGGTGGTCTTACGCTGGGGGGTATACTCCTTGCCCCGGGCCTTGATGACCCACCCGGCGGGATCGTCGTCGGTCAGCACAATGGGGCGGACCCGGCGGATCACGCCGTCAATGGTATGCAGGGTCATGGGGCCGCCAACGCAGACGCTGTGCGTGATCCGCTCTCTCTTGCTGTCGGAACGCATGGCTTTCCTTTCCATATTGCGTGCTCCTCCTTACTTTACTTCAATCATCTGACGGGCATAGTCGGAGCGGGGATCGATCTCCACCATATTGCCCACATACTTGCCGTCCTTGCGCTCGAAGCAGCGCATATCAAAGTCCTCAATCACAGGAATCCAGAACACACGGCCATCCGGCCCCTGATAGTGCTTGCCCAGGTGGTACTGGTGGAGCAGCAGCTCCTGCTGGCCGCCGGGGGCGTCAAAGGTCTTTTGGGCCTCGGCATAGTGCAGGTTCAGGAAACTGGGATTCACAACGCCATAGAGCTCAAAGCGCATGGGGCCAATGTTTTTCCAGTCCTCCGTCAGGGAGTTCAGGGTCTCCACGATGACGTTATACACATCGGTGCCGGGCATCCCGCAGCCCTCAAAGCCTTCGTACCAGACGCGAAAGGCGCAGATATGCTCGCTGGGATGGTTCTTCAGGATGTCCTTGATCCGCTGAACCAGCTCTTCCTTCTCCATTGTGACAATTCCATCGGGAAGACGGAGAACATATTTCTTAACCAGATCCATCTTCTTCCTCCTTATCGAATCACATGGTTGCCCACCAGATCCCCCAACTCCCGGGTTGGGCCGCTCTTGCGGGCGCTGCCATAGCCATAGCTCCAGTCCACGGGCAGGTCATACTCGGCCACATACCTGACCTGGCCCAGCCGGACGCCGGTGCCGTAATATTCCTTCCGCAGCTTCTCCTGGGCCAGGGCCTGGGCGGAAGCCTGATCCTCCGCGTATACAGCGGCCTTTGCCGTTGTGCAGAACAGGCTCTTCGGCTCCGTGGGCTTTTCCAACTGGAATCTGGCAGCCTCAAACAGATATTTTTTCATGCTGGATCAGCCTCCTCAGTACATTCTGCAATCGGGGATCTCACGGCCATTGATCCAGGGATCGTACTTTGCCATGAAATTCTGATCGTCTCCCTCAAAACCATACTGGCCCAGCTCGGAGGGATGAACCCACCGGAACTCGGTGTAGACGCCGGGCTTGGGCTCCGTCTGCCACTTGTTCACCGCCTCGCAGTAGCAGTGATAATCGCACTTGGTATGGGTGTTGTGGGTGATGTTGCCGCACATGATGTGCTCCACATAGCCGTCTGCCGGCTGCTTGCGCCCCAGGGTGATCAGCTTGCCGGCAACCGTTTTCATGCCCAGCTGCTCCCAGGCCAGGCGCTCTACCGCCTCCTGCTCCGTTTCATTGGTGCGGACGTGGTCGTGGGGAAATTCCCAAACGCCGTTCTGATTTTTTCCGATCAGCACATCACCGGTGGGGCCCGCGTGATGCTGAATCAGCGCAGAAATGTAAATCATACAGGGTACACCTCTTCCTCATCCATTTACAGCGTGTATTGATGCGGCTCCGGCTGGCAGCCCTCCGCCTCCAGCTGGGCGCCGACCCGTTCGCGGAACTGGCGGACCGTTTCCTGCCACACGTCTCGGTCAATTCTCTGAACCTCAACGCCGTCCTCGCAGACACTGGCCCACTCGGTAAAACCGCCCCGGGTGCTCCGACATACAAACTTATAGGTTTTCAAGTTTTAGCCTCCTTCCCTTTTTCACTGCCTTCGGGTGCGTCCTGCCAGCTCATAAAGTCCGTGTCCTCGGCGGGGAGCTGGCCTGTGGCGTCCAGATAAGCGATAATGCCCTTTTCCGCCGCGACCATGACCCCCATCGGGTCCATGTTCTGCTTCGGCGTAATTTCAAAGAGCTGGTCAGCCTGCGTTGCCAGATTCTTCAGCATGGCGGTATACTTTTCATTGATGGGCCAGGCTTTATATCTGCCCTCCTCCGCGTCGAGGGGGTGGATAAAGCACTGGTACGCATTTTGGGCAATGAACATATACATAATTTCCATCTCGGACAGCACGCCGACCATTTTCGCGCTGTTGAGCGCAAGCATGATCCTGTCGCCGTCCTTTGCCAGAAGTCTCAGCCGGACATCCCGGTCATGGTTGGCCCGATCCGTCCGCTTGCGGCTGTCGCCTGGTTTTTTCTTTTCACTCATCTTTCCTTTCACACCTCGCCTTCGGCCTCCTGACTCTGTCAAATGGGCAGACCGCACCCCATTTCCACCCTACATTTTAAACCATAGAACGATTCCAATGTCAATTGGATTTTCCTGTAATCATGCGTAACCAATCCGACATTGAAAAGACCAGAAATTGAAAAATCGCCTGTTTTCAACGGTTTTTGCGTTTTGGTCACAACTGTTTGGTTGTGAAGGGATATTTTTTCTCTGTTTCCGAACCGGGCGGCTCAAGAGCGCTTTTCCTCTGCCGGGGCGCTGAAGAGGGGCTCCATCCTGATTTTCGGGAACAGCCTCTGGGACAGGCCCACGAAGCGGCCGGTGAGCAGCACCGCCGCAATGGAGCTGATCCCCACGCTGGCCAGGGAACGGGTGGAGATCAGGTTGATGACGATTGCCACCACCACATAGGCTGCGTCCATCGCCATCTTCACGTTGGACAGTTTCTTGTGGAAAACCTGGCTCATCACATTGTTCAGCTCGTCCGGCGCCGGCAGCATCAGGTCGCAGCCGCTGATCAGCGCCACGCCGAAGCCCTGGATCGCAATCCCCAGCACCAGGATGACGCACTTCTGCCAGATCACCAGCTGGGGGTCCCAAAGCCACATAAAGAAGTCCACCAGATAGCCGAAGGGAACGCCCACGCAGAGGGTGAGCACGCTTTTCAGCGTCACCCTGCGCTGCACCAGGATTTGCGCTGCCACGCAGACGACGTGGAGCAAAATGGTGGCGTTCCCCAGGGTCAGGGGAGTGATATTCGCTACGGCATCCGGAACGGCAGTGATGGGGGAAACGCCCCATGCCGTCCGCTTGAGCAAAACGAGCCCAATGGCCATGCAGACAAGCCCGGCCGCGTATTGCAGAATCCTTCTGGTTAGTTGTTTCGATTTCATGCTTTAGCCTCTTTCCAATGGAATGTCGCCCAGGTTGGGACAGTCCCTTGTCTCCAGCCCCTCAAAGCTCCGGGGTCGGAAGCCCTGGGCCTCTATGAGGACGGCGGCGGCAGTCTCCGGCAGATCCTTGAACCAGAAGTCGCCGAACTCGTCCGTGACCGTTTCCCTGACAGCCCCGTCCGCCAGGGTCAGGGTGACCTTGGCGCCGGTGATAACCTCCTCCGCCGCCGGGTCATAGACCAGGCCCCCCAGGAAGCAGCCGGGAATGTTCCGGTAATAGACCCGGGGACCGGCGCCGTACTCCGGATGGAGCACCACCGCGTCCCGGATGAGGTCGGCCAGCTCCTCCTCATCGCCAAATTTCATGGCGTCGGTGGGGCAGGCTTCCACACAGCGGGGCAGCCGGGCGCCGTGATCCAGCAGGTGGGCGCAGCCGGTACACTTCTGGGGCAGGTTCAGCTCCTCGTTCCAGAAAATCTTTCCGTATGGGCAGGCCCCTGCCAATTCCCTCTGGCCTTTGGCCTTCTCCGGGTCGATGACCACCAGCCCGTCCGGACGGCGGTAGACGGCGCCGTTTTTCCCGGCGGCCATGCAGGGGGCGTTGTCACAGTGGTTGCACAGGGTCGGGATATAGTGGATCTTCACCTTGGGGATCGTGCCCCTGGGATGGTCGGTGACCTTGCACCAGAACTGTCCGGTGGGGGGCTGGGGCGCCGCATAGGGGCGCCAGTCGTTTTCGCAGTGCTCATCCTTACAGGCGAGCTGGCAGTTGTGGCAGCCGGAGCACCGGGCCACGTCAATGACAAATACCTTAGACATCCCTCAGATCTCCTTTCCGGGCACATGGGGCTGCCGGGAGCCCAGCCAAACCTCCGCCTTTTCCTTCCGGCAGCGGACGCCGTCGGTGGGTTCCTCGTCCTGTCCCGGGTCCGCCAGCCAGCCGGCCAGACAGACACCGGCGTTGGGGTCCAGCGTCCGGTTCCATGCCTGGGCATATTGGGTGGACCACTCGTGATATTCCTCCTCCGTCACCTTTTGGCACTCCACCAGGAAGCCGGAAACCGCCATGCCGGTGGAATTTTTAGAGGTCATGGAGGTGGGGGTGATGCAGTTGATGCAGCCGCCCCGATCCAGCCAGCCGGGAATGATGGGGTCCAGCCGGGCGCCGTGATCCACATAGACCACGCCGGGGATCAGCCGCTCTGTGACGTATGCGGCGCAGAGGACGATGCCCCGCTCGTTGAAGATTTTGACGATATCGTGGTGCCGGATGCCCCGCTCCCTGGCGGTTTCCGGGTGAATCCACATGGGCTCATACTGATAGCCGTCCCAGGCCCGGATCTTCATGGTCTCCACCTCCCGGTTCCAGATAATATCATCGCACTGGGCGTGCATTCTCCACCGGCCATGGTTGGACATACACAGCAGGGGGTACTTCTTCGCCCGCTCAGAGGAAAGCCGCTCATCGTGGCTCTCGCTCTTTTCGATCCAATGGGGGACGGGGGGCCGCTCGGGGTCATCGGGCATATACTTTTCAATATCCGTGGAGGAATATTCCAGCAGGCCGGTGGGGGTGGTCAGCGGGTGGTTCCGGGGATCTATATAGAACTGATACAGCCCGGCGGGGATTTCCTGGGCGTTCTCCTTGCAGGGCACCACAAAGATCTTCCGCCGCTGAAATTCCTCCCAGCTCATATAGTCCTCGCAGCCGGAGGCCGCGTAGAAAAACCGCACCCGATCCTCCTCCGTCAGCCCGTTGCCGGTGTAGGCCCGGACGTATTCGGGGCCCAGCTTCTCCGCCACCTTGACGCAGACGTCAAAGTCGGTCATGGATTCGCCGACCGGCGGGCAGCAGGGCTCGCTCAGGTACACGGACTGGAACACGCCGGAGCTCAGGTCGTTGCACAGGTCGCTCATCTCGTGCTTGGTGGAAACCGGCAGAATCAGGTCAGCAAAGTAGCAGTCGTTTTCCAGCCAGGGATGCTGGGCGATGACGGTTTCAATCGAGGGGTCCCGATAGGCTTCGGTGAACAGATTGCCGTTGTTCCAGCAGGTCACATTGCAGGGGGAGTCCGTCCAAATCATGTGGACCCGGCTCAGCCCCGGCCTGGGGTAGACGTTCTTGTCAAACTGATAGATGTTGGTGGGCTGGCGGTAGTTGTTCTTGTCCGGCTGCTGGGAGGAGGAGAAGCAGTGCAGGCCGTACCACTCCGCGTGCCCCTCCACAATGGCCCGGTGTACCATGCAGCGGGGGATAAACTGCTTGGGGGCAGGCAGCTTTTGAAACAGCTCCACAAGCTCCGGGGCCCGCTCCTTCTGGTCGTCGCTCAAATCATAGCGGCGCATATCAATGGTGTCCGGCAAGTCCCCGTCCACAGCCCGGAGGCAGTCGCAGATTTGGGGCACCCGGGGGGCAAAGTCCCCCTGATAGGGCAGCGGGAAATCCCTGGCCCACATATTCCACTCGATCATCTTGCCCTGATGGACGCCGGGCCGCCCCAGGCCCTGCATCCCCAGCAGCATGACCTCCAGCCGGGCGGGTTCCGTGGCATAGGGCCCCCGGATATAGCAGCCGCCGTTGCCGTGGAGAATGGAGGTGGTTTTCCTCGCCCAATGGCGGGCCAGGGCCTTGATGGTCCAGGGCTTTACCCCGCACTTCTCACTGGCCCACCTGGGGGTCTTGGGCACCCCGTCCTCCTCCCCCAGGACATAGGCCGCGAATTTCTCGAAGCCAAAGGCGTGGGAGGCGATATACTCCTTGTCATAGCTCCCCTCCGTCAGCCAGATATAGGCGATGGCCAGTTGGAGGGCCGCATCGGTATTGGGCAGGATGGGAATCCACTTATCCCCGTGGACAGCGGCCCCGTAGTTCAGGTCGGGGCAGATATAGACGCTCTCGATGCCCAGGTCGGTGAACCAGTAGCACAGCCGGGAGGGAAGATGGGACACCACGCCCAGGGGAGTCGTCTCCGGATCGCAGCCCCAGAAGAGAAGGAGATCCGTGTTCTTCGCAATGTCCGGGTACAGGTTGGCGGTGGGGGCCATTTCCCCCACAGGCTCCATCCCCCAGACGTGCTTGGCCCCCCAATACCAGCCCTCCCAGGAGTCCATATTCCGCATCTGGAGGGTATAGCCCCCCATCAGGGCCAGCAGGCGGTTGGGGCAGCCGTGACTGGGGGCCACCCGCTTGCCCTCGCCGTGCATATCGCTTTCGCAGAGCACCGCCTCCGGGCCGTAGACCGCTTTCATCCGGCGCAGCTCGTCGGCGCAGATCTGGGCCGCCTCGTCCCAGGAGATGCGGACGTATTTGCTCTTGCCCCGGTTCTG
>CAYSNK010000087.1:0-6731 GCA_964432375.1 uncultured Oscillospiraceae bacterium
GATCCATCAGCAGGGCCAGCTCGCCGGGGGCCAGGTTGAAGTTGGCGGGATTCAGAATGGCGCCGATCTTCCGGGGGCCCACATAGGTAAAGGCAAATTCCGGCGTATTCAGCAGGGCGGTCATCACCACGTCGTTTTTGCCCACGCCGTCCCCTCTCAGGGCGTGGGCCAGCCGGTTTGCCTCCCGGTTCAGCTGAAAGTAGGTCCAGCTTTGGCCGGTTACGGGGTCCACCACCGCCGGCTTCCTCCCGTAGCGGCGCACATTGCGCAGGAAGCCGTTCAGCCAGGTGTATTGATGCTCAAAGGTGTCGATAAACATCTTATCGTGATAGGTTCGTTCCATCGCTGCCTCCTATTTGGATAAAGTAATAGCATTTTTGCATTATGGAAGCTCTAAGCAATCGCCAGGAGCCGGCCTCCGGCCCCGGGCGATTGATTCAGCGTTCCCTTAATAATCGTATATTTGGATTATATCATAGCAAAAGATGGTTGTCAAGGACAATTCCCGCCATTGTAAAATCCCCACGCCCGGTTTTTTCCCGGGTGTGGGGATTTTTCTATGCTCCGGTTAAGGGAAGGGCCCTCAGATTTTCCAGGCGGAGGCCCGCATTTGCAGCTCGCACATACTGCGATAGAGGCCGTTTTGCCCGGCCAGGGCCCGGGGCGTGCCCTGTTCCGCCACGATCCCGTCCTTCAGCACCACAAGCCAGTCCGCGTTGGCAACGGTTCTCATGCGGTGGGCGATGATCAGGACGGTTTTGTCCTTCACAAGGGCGGAAAGCGCCGTCTGAATGGCCGTTTCGTTTTCCACGTCAAGGGAAGCGGTGGCCTCGTCCAGCAGGATGATCGGCGCGTCCTTCAAAAACGCCCTGGCGATGGAAAGCCGCTGCCGTTCGCCGCCGGAAAGCTCCTTGCCGTTCTCCCCGATCTGCGTCTGATAGCCATTGGGGAGCTTCTCGATAAACTCCTCGCAGTTTGCCAGCTTTGCGGCACGCAGGACCTCCTCGTCTGTGGCGTCCTTTCGCCCAATGCGGATATTCTCCATGACCGTGTTGTTAAACAGCGTCACATCCTGAAACACGATGGAGTACAGGCTCATCAGGGCTTCGGGGTCTGTTTTTGACACGTCCATGCCGCCCACCGAGATTTTCCCGCTGTCGATATCCCAGAAGCGGGCGGCCAGCCGGGAAACCGTGGTCTTTCCGCCGCCGGAGGGGCCGATCAGGGCGGTCACCTGGCCCTGCTTTGCCGTAAAGCTGACGCCGTTCAAAACCCGCTGCCCATCCTGATAGGAGAATTTCACGTTGTCAAAGGTGATGTCATAGCCGTGATTGGAAAGGGTTTCCTCCCCCGTCTGCACCGGGTGGGACAGCACCTCGTCCAGCCGCTCGCTGTTGACCTCGACGGATAGAATAGCCGCGAAATTCTGGAGGGAGACCTGCATGGGATCATAGAGCCGCGCCACCAGCATCAGGAACATAAAGAACGTCAGGATGCTCAGGCTCTTATCTCCCCCTGCCAGCAGAATGCCGCCCACCAGGGCGGTGGTGCCGATGCCGACCTTCAAAATCATCTGCGCCAGGGAGACATAGACCGCAACGGTAAGCTCGGATACCAGAGAATGCCGCTCTACCGCCTTGATTTTCTCATCCAGCCCGGCAAGATAGCGCCCGCCCGCATTGCAGGACTTCAAATCCTTGGCGGACTCCAGGCATTCCTGAATCCCGGCCTCCAGATCGAGCTTCAGCGCCGTGGATTTGCGGATCACCTTCTTCTGGATAGGGGACGATGTCCCCACAATCAAAAGGGAAACGGGAATCACCCAGAAGCTGGCCAGCGCCATCCTCCAGTCAAAGAAAAACAGGGAAATCCCCACCAGCGTGGTGGAAATCAGCGCGCCGTAAAGCTCCGGTATCCAGTGGCTGGAGGCGGTTTCCATAATGGCGCAGTCTCCCATGATATTCGCCGTCAGATCCGACAGATCCTTCCTGCCGAAAAACGAAAGGGGAAGCCTGCGGAGCCGCTCGGCAATGGCGGTTCGCCGCACGCCGCTCTCCTGATAGGTGGCAAAGAAGGTGGCGTTGTATTGGAGGTACTGGGTGACTGCGATCAGCCCGAGGGCGGCGGCGCTCCCCGCGAGATAGACGGGGCCGTGTCCCGGCGCAAGCCCGCCCTTCAGCAGGTCGCCGATCAAAAGATAGAGCAGCATGGCGGGGAACATCATGGCGATATTGGAAACCGCCACCAGAATCACGGCCCACACCATGTCCTTTGCCCCCTGCCGGGAGAGGGCGTACTTGTGCTGCAAATTTTCCATCATGTTCAGGCACCCACCTTCCATTGAATGGAGCGGTTAAACTCCTCATACATCTCTTTATATAAGCCGTCCTGCCTGAGCAGCGCTTCATGGGTCCCGTGTTCCCGGAGCCTCCCGCCCTCAAGCACAAAAATCTCATCCGCGTCCGTGACTGTGGAAAGCCGGTGGGCAATCATCAGAATGGTTTTATCCCCCGACATGGCGGTAAACGCCTCCTGCACCTTTGCCTCGTTTTCCGGATCGGCAAAGGCGGTGGCCTCGTCCAGAATCAGGATCGGCGCGTCCTTCAGGATGGCCCGGGCAATGGTGAGCCGCTGCCGCTCGCCGCCGGAAAGATAGGTGCCCTTCGAGCCCAAAACGGTGTGGATGCCCTGGGGCAGCTTTTCGATGATGTCCATGCACCGGGCTTTCCGCAGCGCGTCCAGAACCTCCTCTTCTGTCGCCTCCGGCTTTGCCAGCCGCACGTTTTCCAGGATAGAGGCGTTTAACAGTCTGCTGTCCTGGAACACGAAGGAGACAAGCTCCGCCAGTTTCTCCTGCGGAATGTTCCGCACGTCCACGCCGCCGATTTTCACGCTTCCCGCCGTCACGTCGAAAAAGCGGGCAATCAGCTGGGCGGCGGTGGATTTCCCCCCTCCGCTGGGGCCCACCAGCGCCGCCTTGCTCCCGGCGGGGATGGTCAGGGAGAGCTCCGCCAGGGCATCCCGCCCCGCCCCCGGATAGCGAAAGCTCATATCATCCAGGACGATGGAGCTGTCCGCCGCCCCCGCAGTGCCAGCGGAAGTCTCCTGCGGCTCCATCGCCAGAAGGGACTCCACCCGTTTCATGGCGTCCAGCAGGGTCATTTCCTGTTCGCCGGAGTAGGCGATCTTTGTCAGCGTCACGGTGAGCAGCGGCGTAATCAGGATATAATACATGGCGTTGGAAACAAGGTCGGGGGTTATCCCGCGATGCCCCAGCAGGTAGACCCCGGCGATCAGGGCCGCGAAAACAGCGTTGATCGCCGTCATAAAGGCGGTCATGGCCGGCCTCATGCTCTTTGTGTACGCAATGGTCCATTTCCCATAGGAGTCAATGGCGTTTTTGAAGCGGCGGAAGGAATAGACCGTCTGCCCAAAGGTTTTCACCACAGGCACCCCCCGCACATATTCCACCGCCTCGTTGCTCATGGAATCCAGCGCGTTTTGGTACTCCTGCATCGCCTTTTTCATCTTTTCCCCCATCATGGTCATCAGAAAGGCAAAGCCGATGGCGGCGGGGACGAAGCAAAGCAGCCCAAGCCGCCAGTCAAACGCCAGCATCAGGACGGCAAGCCCCACAGGTGTCATGGCGGCTGCCGCCTGGTCAGGCAGGCTGTGGGCGATATAGCTTTCGGTGGCGGCGGTAGAGTCCGTCACAATGCGCCGGATTTTTCCGGTGCCCTCCCTGTCAAATACGCCCATGGGCAGGCTCAGGATATGCCGCATCAGCCTGCTTCTCAGGTTTGCCTGTACCCGGAACGCCGCGATATGCGTACACATCAGGGCGCAGATATAAAGCAGCATCCCAAGGATGGTGATGCCCACCGCCTGCCAGCCCAGGACTTTGATCTGTTCCGGATGCTCCCCCGCCACCGCGACCTTGATGATCCTCCACAAATCATAGAACGGCGCCACGGCGACCAACGCGCTGACAGCGGCCAATATCCGCCCCAATGTGATCAGCGCTTTATAGGAGCCCGCGTAGGGCCCGATCCGCTTCATCACGTCCGGCTTTTGCTTCTTTTCTTCCATTTAAAACCCTCGCTTTCCGATTGACTGATTTTTGCCGTCCCCCTCGAGATGGGTTCTGCGGCTGTACTCCGTAGGGGTGGCGCCAAAATACTCTTTAAATGCCTTTGCGAATCGGGACTGGCTCGCATAGCCCACCGCAGCGGCGACCTCGCCCACCCGGACGCCGCCCCCGGCAAGCAGCCCGGCGGCCCTGTTCATGCGCAGCTCATGGAGGGCCTCGTAGTACCCTTTCCCATACACGCCCCGAAAATAATTTTTCAGGCAGGATTCGCTGACCCCGAATTTGGCCGCCAGCTCTGCCGCAGGAATCCGGCGGTTGAGGTGCTCCGCCAGTTCCTTCCAGGCCAGCCTTGCGATTCTGACCTGAGAATCCGTGTAATAGCTCCTCCTCTCCCCCTCCGAGAGGCGCAGGTTTTCCAATAGGAGAAAAAGGCGATACACGTCCATGAGCAGGGCCTCCTTGGGCATCCCCAGGGCCGCGTCCTCTTTTATGACCTCAAACGCGATGCCTGCCCGGGCTTCCGTCTGGGTAATCAGCAGCCGGTCCTGCTCCATGTAGCGCCGCTGAAAGCGGGTCGTGATCCCGGCAGGCTCTCCGCCCATCCGCAGCGCCCGGTCAAGCCCCTCCCCCGGGAAAAAGCACAGCTCCACCCCCTGATAGACCCGGCTGGGATAGCGGTAGGCGCTGCTGGTATGCACCGCGTGTCCAAAATCAATGGCAAGCTCCCCGCGCTCCAGAAACGTCGCGCTTCCATCCTTCATCGACAGCTCACAGCGCCCCCGGGTGCAGTAATTGATATAAAACGCCTCCCGATCCTCACCCGCAAAGCCCGCCAGGGGGATCTCGGGAATTTGATAAGATCGGATGTCGATCAGCAGCAGGAGCAGGTTTTCGTGCAGCCGGCAGATCGTAAATTTCCCCGGCTCCCAGCCGTTTTTCTCAGCCGGGATTGTGATTTCCTCTTTCCATTCCATCAAATCACCTGACTTTCCGGCGCAAACTCCCCCCCGCCGCCGGCTTTTGCCGGGCGGTTCAGGGCGGCCCTTGCTTTCTTTATCCAATAGGTTAGCATAAACTAACCCATTTCTCAATACCCTTTCAGCATTTTCGCTCATTTCAGCAACCGGTTTTCCGGGTCGGCACTCCCCTGCTCATCTGAAGCGGAGGCAGGAAAAAAAGAACGAATCCAAGGACAGGCGCCTTGGATTCGCTATGATTTGATTTTTTCCGTCGGCAAGCTGACGGAACTCTGCGAGGCTCTTGCGGGCCGGGAAATCTCTGAACAAATGCGTCATCGGTGCTTTGCGGCTCTTTTCCGTAAACGCCGCCCGCAGTTCAGTCCTCCTGGGCGGCCAGCAGGGAGTGGACAAGCTGCTGGGCCACCCGGGGGGTGCGGCCCGGGTGCCGCATTGTCCAGCGGATGGCTCTGGGGCGGAGCTCCTCCCGGGACAGCCTGACCCCGGCCCGCTCCGCCAGCTCGTAGGTCAGGCTGAGAAACTGCTCCTGGTTCAGGGTCATATAGGGGATGCGCAGGCCGAAGCGCTCGGACAGGGAGGTCTTTTCCTCAATGGTTTCGCTGGCGTCCAGCTCGTCCCCGATCCGGTCTGTGAAGGATTCCCGAACCAGATGGCGGCGGTTGGAGGTGGCGTAAATGGCCACGTTGGCGGGCTTGGGCTCCAGGCCGCCCTCCAGAATGGTTTTCAGCAGGGAATAGGTCTGGTCGTCCTTGTCAAAGGCCAGGTCGTCAATATAGAGGATGAATTTCTGGGGGCGGTGGCCCAGCATCCGGATCAGCTCCGGGATTCCGGCCAGCTCGGACTTGTCCATCTCGATCAGGCGCAGGGATTCAAAGGCCCGGATGCCCAGCAGACTCTTCACCGTGGCGGACTTTCCGGTGCCGGAATCGCCGTAGAGGAGGACGTTGTTCACCCGCTTGCCCGCCACCAGCGCGGCGGTGTTGGCATAGACCTGATCCCGCTGGAGGGTATAGCCCACCAGCTCGTCGGCGGGGATGAAATCCGGCTTTTCCACCGGGTGCAGCTTCCGATCCCGCCACAGGAACGCCCGGTATTTGGAAAACAGTCCGGCCCCGTTGCGGCGGTAAAAATCGGTCAATTCCGCGAAGGAAATCAGTTGGGGCTCCGTGTCCCAGACGGGCAGGGTGTCCGCTGTCTGGGCCCAGTCCTCCGGCAGGGCGTCCCGAAGCAGCTCCCTCCACTGCTCGCCGCTGACCTCGCACAGGGCGCGGAAAGCGTCCAGATCCCGCCGGGCGGCGGCGCAAAGGGAGTCGCCGGCCTCCCCGAAGGCGGCCTGCTCCGGGAATGGGGCGGTGTCGTAGAGGATGTGCTCCTGGAGGTAGGCGGGGAGGGAATGGAAGCCCGCCTGCTGTAAGAGGTAATAGGCGTCGCAGTAGGCGGCAAGGGCGGCTTCCCCCTCCCCCTTCTGGAGCAGCCCCAGCAGAGAGAGCAGCTTCTCCATTACCGGCAGCCCGAGAATGTTCCGGTAGGCGGCGACGCCGGAGAGCCGGATGCGGAGCGTTTGTTGGATGGTCACAGTTATCAGTCCCTTTAAATGTATTAACATATTATTTTAAGGGGAGACGGCGGGTTTGTCAAATCTTTTTGCGGGGATGGGCGGGAAG
>CAYSNK010000088.1:0-6467 GCA_964432375.1 uncultured Oscillospiraceae bacterium
GAGGGGATCTCCTCGGGCTCCTTCTGCTCCGGGGCGGCGGGGGCAAAATCCTCGTCCTGCACAGGCAGGCTGTCCAGCAGCGTGGCCTGGCGGCCCATGATCTGGCGAACCTGCCGGACATACTCGGCGGTGGCTTTCTTAACGCTGGCCAGGCGGGCCTCCTCCTGGGCGACCTCGGCCTTCAGCCGCTCCGCGTTCTCGGCGGCGTAATTGGTGGCCTGGCTGATAATCTCCTGGCGCTCCCGCTCGGCCCCGTTTCGGATGGCCTCGGCGTCCTTGCGGGCGGCGCGCAGCAGCGCGTCTACGGCATCCTGGCTGGCGGCGACAGCCTGCTCTACCGATTGGGCAGCGGGCTGGGCAGCCGGCTTCGGCGCGGGCTGGGCAGCAGGCTTCGGGGCAGACTGGGCGGCGGGCTTGCCCTGGTTCTGCTCCAGGGCGGCGGCCAGAGCCTGGGCCTTTTTCCTCAGCTTGGCATAGCTGTTGGACAGCTTGCCATAGTTGGTGTACAGCGTGGTATAGTCCTCAGTCAGCTTGTCCAGAAAATCGTCAACCTCGGCCATATCATAGCCCTTGCGGCTGCGCGGGAACCCATGCTCCTGCACTTCTTTTGGTGTCATCATATCTATATACCCCCAAATTGGAACTTTTATATTCTTTTAACCCAGATCATAGATCCAGCCGTTGTTCTCCAGCTCGTCCCGGAGCTTGCCCTCCATATTGACATTGCTGGGCAGTACGATATAGGTGCGCTCCGCCACTCGCTTCAGGTTACCCCGAACCGCGTAGGCCACACCGGTCATAAAGTACAGCAGATGGCTGACGGTGGGGTCGTCTGTTCTTTCCAGGTTCAGCACCACGGTATGGCGCTTCAGCAGGTGATCCGCGATCTCCCGCATATTCTCCGCCGATTCCGAAGGCTTGGGCTCAACCAGAACCACCTGCATCTGGTTTGGGTTGTTGATGGTGACGACCTTTGAGTCCCGGCTGTCGCTCGCATAAAAGCTGCCGCCTGCCCCGCTGCCGGTTCTGGAGGACGTTTTCTCTGTACGGGATGCGCGGCGGGAGGGCTTTTCCTCCTCCTCCTCTTCCGCTTCCTCGGGGTTATCCTCGTATTCGTCCAGTTCGTCCTCTTCGTCCTCGTAAGGGTGGGCCAGGCGCTTCAGTTCATCCATAAATCCCATGGGTGTTTCCTCCTTTATTGCAATCCCTTGGGCGGCCGCGGACCAAACAGGGCGGTCCCTACCCGGACCAGAGTGGCGCCTTCTGCGATGGCGTCCTCATAGTCGCAGCTCATGCCCATGGAAAGACAGTCTATATCATTCCTATTATCAACCAAATTTTCTCTTATGTCAACAAAAAGCTGAAAAATTGCTGCAAAAAAAGGCCGATTTGCGCCGGATTCCCGGGCCGCCGGCGGAATTGCCATCAATCCCCGCAGTCTGACCCCGGGCAGCTCCGCCGCTCTCCGGGCCAGCGGGAGGATTTCCTCCGGCGGGACGCCGGTTTTGCTTGCCTCCCGGCCGATATTTACCTCCAGCAAAATATCCTGGGTCACTCCCAGCTTGACCGCCTGTTTGCTGATCCCCTCCAGCAGGTGGAGGGAATCCACAGACTCGATCAGATCCACCTTGCCGACGACAAATTTCAGCTTGTTCGTCTGCAAGTGTCCAATGATATGTACCCTGGCGCCCTCGTAGGCGCCGTCCTTCTCGTGGGCCACAAATTCCTGCACATGGTTTTCACTGCAAACCGGCACACCCGCCGCAATCACCTCACGAATGGTATCTGAGGTCTGCACCTTGGTGGCCGCCGAAAGGGTGATCCCGGCGGGGTCCCGGCCTGCAGCCCGGGCTGCTGCGTCCATCTTCTCCCGAACCCGGGCCACATTGTCTGCTACGCTCATTCTGCAATCACCTTACCGCTATATATATTTTTGCCCTTGGCAATGACGGTGTCTCCGCTGCGGAGGGCATCCGCGCTGCCCTCATCCGCCGCCTTCACCAGGCAGTAGTCCTCCCCGGTGAAAAGCACCGTAACCGCTTTCCACTCGGCCCGGTTGCCCACCACCACATAGACGCCCTCCTGGGAAACCGTGTTTCCGCTGTCGTCCACTTCGGTCTGGATTCGGACAGCGGACAGGGGAACCAGCAGGCCGCTGGTGGAATCATATACCACGTCCGCCGCCTGGTATCTCATCTGAGTGGTCTGGGTCAGGTATTTGTTGGCGGAAAATACCACCGCCACCTGGCCGTTCTCCTCCTCGCTGACGGATTCCACAGTCATTGTGATGTCGGACTTGAAATTGCTGGTGAACCGCAGGACCACGGTTTCCCCCAGGCGGGCCGCGTCCTCTGCGGCCATGGTCGCCACATAGTACCAGGTCTGGCCCAGGATCAGCTTGCCGATATACTGGTCCGTCTCCACCTCCGCGGCCAGGCTTTCCCAGGCCGCCAAGGTGGAGGGAGTTACCCCTGTCAGCTTGTCCACAGTCAGAAAAGTCTCATAGCCGTCCACATAGCCGGAATAGGTGCCGGAGATCTGCGTGGTCACCTGGCGGGTATCCCCGCTGGTCTGGCTCTCCAGGGTGGCCAGCCGGTTGGCCAGGGCGCTGATATCCGCAGACAGGTTGGAGCCTTCGCTGTTATACAGGTACGCCCGGCGCAGGACCAGATACTTCAGGCTGTCCGCGTTGTTGTCCAGATCCTCAAAGCCGCCGTTGGCAACGTTTTGGTGAATGGACAGCATCAGATCCTCGATCTGCTTGTCCAGATCCACGACATCGCCGCTGACGCCGCCGCTGCTCAGGGCCTGGAGCTGCGCGAGCTCGGCCTCCAGGTCGGCAATCTCCTTTTGCCGCTCCGCAGCCTCCTCCGTGGAATAGATCCGGGCCACGACCCCGCCAACCTCTACCTTCTCCCCCTCGTCCAGGACGATCTCCATCAGCGCCCCCGGCGCCTGGTCGAGAACCTGCTCGTCCCGCACCAGGAAGCCGAATGCCTCGGCCCGATCCTCCTCGGTGCTGCTGTAAACGGTGGCAAGCTCAATGGCGTCGCTGAAGCTGTTGTAGATATAAATGCCAAAATATGCGACGATGCCGAGGAACAGCACCAGCATGGTGATTCGTATTGCGTACTTGCCCGGTTTCATGAGTCAAATCCTTTCCGTCCGGCGCCGCCGGCGCCCGGGATTTTTCCGACGCCCTCAGACCCCGGCCGGGCGGCCCTCCGGCCCGCCCAGGGCCACCGGGCGCTCCGGCACGATGGTGGAGATCGCGTGCTTGTAGATGATCTGCTGCTTGCTGTCCGTCATCAGCACCACGGTGTAGGCGTCAAAGCCGGTGACCACACCCCGCATCTGAAAGCCGTTCATCAGAAACAGGGTCAGCCCCAGCCGTTCCCTCCGGGCCTGGGTCAGAAAAATGTCCTGTAAGTTGTTTGTCTTTTGCATTGTGCTGCACTCCTTTTATGTATTGAGTGCGGCGATGAAGGGTTTGGGTTCAGTCGCCGCCGGTGAGGGCCCTCTCCCTCCCCGGCGGGGCGCGGGAGGGGAACTCCTCCCGGCTATCATAATCCAGATGCTTCCGCGAATTTTGCCGCAGACTGTCGAGCCGCTTCAAAATCCGGTTCGCCCGCCCAACTGATCCAATGGGTATTCTGATTCCGGCGGAACCAGGTCAGCTGGCGCTTGGCGTATTGCCGGGAGCGCAGCTTGATCTCCTCCGCTGCCGCCCTCAGATCTCCGCCGTCTCGCAGGGCCCCGGCCAGTTCCTTATAGCCGATGGCCTGCATCGCGGTGCAGCTCCGGGGGATTCCCTCCGCCAGCAGAGAGCGGACTTCCTCCGCAAGCCCCCGGTTCATCATTTCATCCACCCGGCGGTCAATGCGGCTCCACAGATCCCTTCGATCCCGGAAGCACAGGCCAACGGTGACTGCCTCATAGCGGGGCGGCAGGGCCTGGGTTTCCCGGTTGTGCTGGGTGATGGTCTTGCCGGATTCATACCAGACCTCCAGGGCCCGGATGATCCGCTTCTCGTCCCTGGGGCCAATCCGCGCCGCCGCCTCCGGGTCGATTTCCCGCAGCTCCTTCCACAGGGGCTCCAGTCCCCGGGCTTCTGCCCGGGCCCGGAGGGTTTCCCGCCAGCCGGTGGCCTGAACCGCGAAGGAACGGCCGGAGATCAGGGAGTCCACATACAGGCCGGTTCCCCCCACGATCAGGGGCAGCTTTCCCCGGGCCAGAATGTCCTCCACCACGGGAACCGCCTCCCTCACATAACGGGCCACGGAGTAATCCTCCCCGGGCTCCGCCACGTCAATCATGTGGTGGGGGATTCCCCGGGTCTCCTCCGGCGTGGGCTTGGCCGTTCCGATATTCATCCGGCGATAAATCTGCATGGAGTCCGCAGACACCACCTCGCCGCCCATCAGCTCCGCCAGTTCCACCCCCATCCGGGTTTTCCCCGATGCGGTGGGGCCCACGATCACCAGCACCCTTTGGGGCATTTCCTCGCCTCCCTGCAAACGCCCTTCTATTATACGCTATTCCGGCCCCTTGTGGGGACGTAATTTCTTACAATTTTGTAAATTCCCTGCGTCAGGCCCGTTTAAACTGCTTTTCCAGCTGCCTGCGGGTCAGTTCGATGGCCACCGGGCGTCCGTGGGGGCAATAGCGCACCCGATCCGCCATGACCGCCTCCGCCACTGCCCGCAGCTCCTCCGGGCCGTTTTTCTGCCCGCCTTTGATGGCGGCTTTGCAGGCGATGGTGTGAAGGAGGTCATCCCTGGCGCCATCGGGGTCCAAGGTTCCGGCGGTCATCAGCTTGGCCGCCAGCTCTGTCAGGGTGGGCTCCGTCTCCGCCGGGTCAATGTCATAGGGCACCTGCCGCACCAGAATGGCCCCATCCCCGAAGTCCTCGTATTCAAAGCCGAACTCCATCAGCAGCTCCGCGTTTTGCAGCAGCGCGGCCCCCTCCTGCGCCTCCGGCGTAAAAACAATGGGGGTCAGAAGCTGCTGGGCCATGGGGCGATAGCCCTGGGCCTTCAGGCGGTCAAAGTTCATCCGCTCATGGGCGGCGTGCTTGTCGATGAGGAGAACGGTGTCCCCCTGTTCCACCAGGATATAGGTCTGGAACAGCTCTCCGGCCACCCGCCAGGGAACCTGGGCCTCCCCCTCCCGGATGGGGGCGTCGGGCTCCGCCGCCGGACAGACGGCGGCAGCGGGGGGCAGCTCCACAGTCTCCTGCACCGCCTCGGGTTCCGGCTCCTCCCCGGGCGCTTCCTCCCGATCCTCCAGGCGGCGCAGGGCCTTTTCCGTCTGGGAGGGCCGGGCCTCATAGGAGGGCTGGGAGCGATCCCGCACCAACATGGCTGCGGGAGCGGGGACCCTGTCCCCCTCCTCCGGCTTCCGGCGGGCGGCCTGGGCCTTATACTCCGCCGTGGTCATGGTCTGGAAGAAATTCTGCCTGCCGGGATAGACCGCCGGGCCCGCCTTTTCCGCCGGCCGGGGGGCCCGGCGGGGGACGGAAACCACCGGCTCCCCATCGCGGCCCGCTTTTTCCGCCGGGGCGGAGTCCTCCGGCCCTTTCTCCGGAGGGGCGGGTTCCCCCTCCAGCGCCAACTGAACCCGGGTGCCGTCCCGTTCCAGAGCCGCCTTGACGGAGTAATACACCCCGTCAAACAGCCGCTTCTCGCTGGAAAACTTCACCTCGGTCTTGGTGGGGTGAACGTTTACGTCCACCGCGTTCAGCTTGGTGGTGACGTGGAGCACGCAGCCGGGAAACTTGCCCACCATTTTCTGGTTCTTATAGGCTTCCTCCAGGGCCGCCGTCATGGTTCGGGACTTGATGTAGCGGCCATTGACAAAGAAGTGCTGATAGCCCCTGGTGCCCCGGCAGCAGGCGGGGAGGGAGACAAAGCCCTCCACCGTCAGGCCCTCTCCGGTGCCCTTCACCTGGGTATAGCCCAGGGCCACATCACGGCCCAGCACCGCGTACAGGGCGCTTTTCAGCTGGCCGTCCCCGGAGGTTTGCAGCTCCTGGCGGCCCTCCTTCAAAAACGTCACCGCCAGCTCCGGATGGGAGAGGGCGATATGCTGCACCACCGAAAATACGGCGGCGCCCTCCGCCGCGTCCCGCTTCATAAATTTCAGCCGGGCAGGGGTGTTGAAGAACAGATCCCGGACGATCATCGTGGTGCCCGCCGGGCCTCCGGCCTCCTCCTTGGTGCGGGGAACCCCCGCGTCCAGCAGCAGGGCCGTGCCGAGGGTATCCTCCGGGCGGCGGGTCAGCAGCTCCACATGGGAGACCGCCGAGATCGCGGCCAGGGCCTCCCCCCGGAAGCCCAGCGTGCCGATGGATTCCAGGTCGTACTCGCTGCGGATCTTGCTGGTGGCGTGGCGGAGGAAGGCGGTTTCCGCGTCCTCCGGCGCGATGCCGCAGCCGTTGTCCGTCACCCGGATATAGCTCATGCCGC
>CAYSNK010000089.1:0-6359 GCA_964432375.1 uncultured Oscillospiraceae bacterium
AGAGCCTTGTCCAGAACCTCGGGACGGTTGGTAGCGCCCAGGACGATCACGCCCTTGCTGGGATCAAAGCCGTCCAGTTCGGCCAGAAGCTGGTTCAGGGTCTGCTCCCGCTCATCGTTGCCGCCCATGCGGTTGTCCCGGGACTTTCCGATGGTGTCAATTTCGTCGATAAAGATGATGCAGGGGGCCATTTTTGCGGCCTCCTTGAACAGGTCGCGGACGCGGGCCGCGCCCATTCCCACGAACATCTCGACGAAGTCGGAGCCGGAGATGGAGAAGAAGGGGACGCCGGCTTCCCCGGCAACCGCCTTGGCCAGCAGGGTTTTGCCGGTGCCGGGAGAGCCAACCAGCAGGGCGCCCTTGGGCAGCTTCGCGCCGATTGCGGTGTATTTGCCCGGATTATGGAGAAAGTCGATGATCTCCTCCAGGGACTCCTTGGCCTCGTCCTGGCCGGCAACATCCTGGAAGGTGACGCCGGTGGACTTTTTAATATCGTACAGCCTGGCGTTGGACTTGCCCATGCCGCCCATACCGCCCATGCCGCCCATTTTAGAACCCATGACCCGGAAGAGCAGGAAGAGCAGCGCCATCATAATGAGAACGGGCAGCACATAAGATGCAAGGAACGAGATAACCGGGGAGGCCGCAGGGGTATAGGGGGTGCCGTAGGTTACGCCGTGGGCCTCAAAGAGCAGCGCCAGATCCGGATAACTGACCGGCGCGGTAATAATTGTGGTGTTTTCCTTGGGGACGGTGAGGGAGTCGCTTTCGGCGGCCTCGGCCTCCTTGGTGTTCAGCCACTCTGCCATGCCGTCCTCCGTCAGAGTGATCGTGTAGCAGCCGCTTTCCAGCGTGACCGATTCTACCTGGTCGTTTTCAACCAGTTGGATAAATTCGCTGAACTGAATCTCGGTGGTGGAAGTGGTGGAGTAGAGGGATGTGAAGAAATAGCGCATCATCATGGTCAGCATGACTGCCCAGACCAAAATCCAGATCAGATTCGTATATTTTTTCCATCCCTTTGGATTGTCTCCTTTGTTGTTGGGCTTCAAAATGGAATCCTCCTGTTATAAGGCTATGGAACCTCTGAACAATCACGTCGCCGGTGATTTCTTCAGAGCTTCCCTATGTTTCGCGAAAGAACATCGTACATTGTTATTTAATATATCATAGACGGCGGGCAAAAACAAGGAAACGGCTGGGGAATTACGGTGAATTTTTTGTAAATTTCGGGGCGGATCGAAATTCCTGCTTTTGTCTGCGGGGCTTCTGTGATATAATAGCGGAAAGATTGGCGATTATCCTGACAGGTAAAGCACGATTTTCCGGCGCGGACTCGCGCCGTTTGGCTGGGAAGGAATTGAATTGACTGTGAAAGAAAAGGAAACCCGCAGGCCCGCTCGCTCCGGGCCGGAGCAGGAGGCAGGGGCGGACGGCATCATTGAGGGCAGAAACGCCGTGATGGAGGCCCTCCGGGCAGGCACAAGCATTGACAAGATCTATCTTTTAAAGGGAGAGACAGACGCCGCCCTGGGGCACATCGCCTCCAGCGCCCGGGACAAGGGCATTGTGGTGGTGGATGCGGACAGGCGGAAGCTGGATCACATGAGCCGAACCCACTCCCACCAGGGAGTGATCGCGGTGGCGGCTGTCCGGGAGTACGCTACCCTGGAGGACATCCTCCGGCGCGCCCGGGATCGGGGGGAGCCGCCGCTGATCGTCCTCTGCGACGAGCTCAGCGACCCCCACAATCTGGGCGCGGTCATCCGCACGGCGGAGTGCGCGGGCGCCCACGGCGTGGTGATTCCCAAGCGCCGTTCTGCGGGCCTGACCGCGACTGTGGCCAAGACCTCCGCAGGGGCGGTCAGCTATGTGCCGGTGGCCCGTGTGTCAAACCTGCCCGGCGCCATCAAGGAGCTGCAAAAGGCGGGGATCTGGGTCTACGGAACGGCAGCAGACGGAAACACTCCCCTGTATCAGGCGGATTTGAAGGGCCCGTCCGCCATCGTGATCGGCTCCGAGGGGGACGGGATGGGCCGTCTGGTGGGCGAGTGCTGTGATTTCAGGGTCAGTATTCCCATGAAGGGAAAACTCAATTCCCTGAACGCCTCCGCAGCCGCGGCCATTTTGCTCTACGAGGCGGTCAGGCAAAGGCTGGGATGACGCATTTGCAGAGTAAGACGGAATGAGAGGATCGCTCATGGAACCAAAGGATTTTTTAACGGAAAATGAGGACGCGGAGGATCTGCTGAATCTGGATGAGTTCCCGGAGGAGGAAGATCTGCCTCTGCTGGATCAGGACTGGGAGGGGCAGGGGGCTGACGAGGCCCCCGATGAGCTGCCCGGCCCGGAGGAGGAAGAACCGCCCTCCCCTCACCGGGAAACGAAAATGGTGGGCTGGGTCTATAAAAAGCAGCCGGGAAAGCCCGCCCAGGTGACGGTGGTGGAGGTTCCCGTGGAGCCGGAGGAGCCGGAGGAGGAAGTCCCCCTGCCGTCCGGACTGGAAGATGGGGAACTGGAGCCGGAGGAGCAGCCCGTCGAGAACCCGGAGGAGGCGGAGGCCGGCCCGGACGCCAAGGCCCCCCGGGAGGAGGATGAGGAAACCGAATCGGAGGAGGACGCCGGAGGGAACCGGGAGGAGACAGCCCCGGCCAGGAGCTCCGGCCTGCTGAACCGGCTGCTTGGCAGGCGGAAGTGGGAGGAGGAAGTCCCCGAGGCCGAGGAATGGAACGGCCCCCGCCCTGTCCCGGAGGAGGAAGAAAGCTGGGATGAGGAGGAGGCCGGGGGGTTCTTCCGGCGCCGAAGGAATCAGGAGGAAAGGCCGATCCGGAACAAGGCGCCGCTGGCGGATATTCCGGCCAAGCGGCTGATGACCATTTATGGCAACGGACTTCTCAGCCTGAAACGGCACACCATCGCGGCCTTCCTCGTCTGCATCCTGCTGGCCTATGTGAACCTGGCGGATTCGCTGAACCTGCCGGTGCCCTCCTTTTTCTGGGACGACCAGATGGCTGCGGCCCTGGGGCTGGAGCTGCTGGGGGTGATCCTGGTTCTGCTGCTGAACCCGTTTTTCAATGGCATCCGGGATCTGTTCCAGGGGGAGGCGGGGATGCACACCCTGGTTTCCGCAGCGGTACTGATGACGGCAATGGACAGCGTGGCCTATATCATGGTAGATCGGGAGGGGCCCATGCCCTGCGCGGCGGCGGCGGGACTGGCGCTTTGCTGCTCCGCCTGGGGGCAGTACCTGAACCTCAGCGCCCAGCGCCTGAGCTGCCGGACGGCAGCCGTGACCGACCACCCCAGTCAGTTGTTCCGCCAGCGGGAGGAGGGGGTGCGCACCTCCGTCCTGCTGAAAAACGAGGGCGACGGCGCGGGCTTCGGCAGCCAGATCCAGGAGGCGGACGGCGTGCGCCGCATGACCCGCCCGGTGGCCCTGGTCGTTCTGGCGGCCTGTGTGGGCCTTTCGGTGGTGGCCTCGGTTGGCAGTGGCCGGGGGGATCTGATCCTCTGGGACGCGTCCGTGATCTTTACCATGGCGGCGCCCCTGTCCGGAACCATCGCCTATGGCATCCCCTATCGGAAAATTGCGGAGCGGCTGAACCGCAGCGGCGCGGCCCTCGCCGGTTGGGATGGCGTGAAGGAGCTCAGCGGCGGCAGCCGGGTGGTGGTGACGGACAACGACCTGTTCCCCACCGGAATGGTGGACTGCAACGGCCTGAAAACCTATGGAAAAATAGAAGAAACGGCGGTTGTGGGCTATGCCGCGACCCTGATCCGGGCGGCCCGCTGCGGCCTGGAGCAGACCTTTGCGAATCTGGTATACACCCAGGGCGCGCAATACTGGACGGACAATCTGAGCCGGTTTGAGGTCTTTGCGGGGGGCGGCTATGGCGGCTATATCCGCAAGGACTATGTGCTGGTGGGCACCGCAGATTTCATGGAGCTGATGGGGGTGGAGATGCCCGCTGAGATCAGCGTCAAGACAGCCGCGTTCTGCGCCGTCAACGGGGAGCTGGCCATGCAGTTTGTCCTGATTTATAAGATGCCCGGCTATGTGGAGCCCTCCCTGAAAACCATGCTGCGCTATAAGCTGAAGCCGGTGATGGCAATGCGGGACTTCAACCTGACGGCGGCGCTGCTGGACAGCGCCTATAACCTGCCGGTTGAAAAGACGGAATTTCCGGATATGGACGTCCGGCTGGCGCTTACCGGCCAGGAATTGCCGGAGGGGGCGGCGCTGGGGGCCCTGCTGGGCCGGGAGGGACTGGACGCCCATTGCGATACCGTCCTGGGGGCCAGGCGCCTGTATAAGGCCGCCAGGCGGAACAGCCGGTGGCTGATCGCGGCCTCCCTGGTGGGGATGCTGCTGGGCTTCTACCTGACCTTCTCCCTGGCCTTTGTATCCCTGCAGCCGGGGAACCTCCTGATTTTCCTGATCCTGTGGACGGTGCCCGCGCTGCTGAATGGATACCAGGTGGATCGGTACTGAGGGAAACTCCGATTCAATCGTCTGTGGCCGGGCGGCGTCCGGCCGGAAAAAAACAAAACTTAACATTTCTGTAACAGAATCTCTCTAAGATTTGTAACAACCGGGGGATATAATAACAATCAGCAAGTGCAAGAACTTTTTCATTTATCCTCTCTTTGAAGAAGCCGGAACTGATCTCTCCGTCAGTTCCGGCCTTTTCCTGCCCGATTTTTTGGAGGGTCTGACGGTGCGTGCCGAAAATGGCGGTTGACATTTTCGTGCCGTATAGTAAAATAAAAGCTGGCGGCAGGTCTGAGGACGAAATTCCCCCTGCCGCCGGCGATTTGGCAATTTTATGTAGGAGCGAATGACCCCATGAAGCAGAAAACGAAAAACAATACCATAAAGGATTTGACAGAGGGCCCGCTGGCAAAGCAACTGCTGCTGTTTGCCCTGCCGATTATGAGCGCCAACCTGCTGCAGGCGCTGTATACGATGGTGGATCTCTGGGTCGTCGGCAAATACGCCAGCGCCGCAGCGATTTCCGCCGTTTCCATTTCCGGGCAGATCATTTTTCTGACCCATTCCATTGGCATCGGCCTGGGCAACGGCGGACAGGTGCTGATTGCCCAGCAGGTGGGCGCAAAGGAGTACCGGCGGCTGAATACCACCATCGGCACAATGATCTCCACCTGCCTGCTTGCCTCCGTTTTTGTGACCGTCGCGGCGGCGGTGGGAAATGGGCTGTGGCTGCGGCTGCTCCAGACCCCGGCGGAGGCGCTGGCAGATGCCAGGAGTTATCTGCTGGTCTGCTGCATCGGTATTCCCTTCGTCTATGGCGGCGGAACCCTGTGCGCCATCTTGCGGGGGGTCGGCGACTCCAAAACCCCAATGATCATCCTGGGGGTTTCCGCCGGGGTCAATGTGGTGCTGGATCTGGTCTTTGTGGCCGGATTCCGCTGGGGGGCTGTGGGCGCGGCCTGGGCCACCTCCATCGCGCAGGTCATCAGCTTTGTTTGCGGCTTTGCCTGCCTGTACCGGCAGAGGGAAGCCTTTGGGTTTGACTTCAAGCCGGCCAGCTTTCAAATTGACAAGGCCACCCACAGGGCGATCTGGAAGCTCAGCGCCCCTCTGGTGGTGATGAACGCGGCAATCACCACTTCTATGATGGTGGTGAGCTCCTTTGTCAACGCCTATGGCGTGGCGGCCTCCGCCATCACCGGCATCGGGTCGAAGCTGAATTCGCTGGTCAACGTGGTCACATCCTCCATGCAGACGGCGGCCAGCAGCATGGTGGCGCAGAATTTCGCGGCCCGGAAGATCGAGCGGGTCAAGGGCGTGAACCGGATCAGCAATCTGATCTGCGTCCTGTTTTTCCTGGTCATCGGCGCGGTGGTGCTCCTTTTCCCGGAGCAGATCATCGGCTTCTTCACCCAGGAAACGGAGACAGAGGTTCTGGCCCTGGCCAAGCCCTATATGAGGGCGGCGTTCTGGCTTTATCTCTCGTTTTGCCTGATGACCACTCCGCTGGGCCATATCAACGGCGTTGGATTTACCACCCTGAACCTGATCATCGCGATCCTGGACGGGGTTCTGGGCAGGATCGGCCTTTCCATTCTGCTGGGGCAGGTGCTGGGCTGGGGCGTAACCGGCTTCTGGTGGGGCAATTCCCTGGCGGCCTATATCTCGGTCATCCTGGGCTGGGGCTATTACCTCTTTGGCAACTGGAAGGAGCGGGACCTGATGCTGAAATAGGGCCTGGTTCAACCGGCAGGCCGCAGGCGCGGATGCACAACAGCATAACAAAAGGGCAGGCCCCGGGGCCTGCCCTTTTGAGCTTGTCGAAGAACTCGACAAGCTCTCTCGAAAATGCAAGCATTTTCTCGAA
>CAYSNK010000090.1:0-6350 GCA_964432375.1 uncultured Oscillospiraceae bacterium
TCCAGCTTTTTCCGCTCCTTATAGGGGATATACTGCTCGGAGTATTTGTCCCGCTCCGGGTGCTGCTGATAGTAGCCCTTGCTGTATACCACCCGGAAGTAAAGCGCCAGAAATGCCGGGATCAGCATCAGCCAGAAGAACCAGTTGGGAAAGAGGGTGAGGCACAGCACCCCATAGCCAACGGCAATCGCGAAAAATACCCACATCAGGGTCAGGGTGATTTTTATGTGGGTTTTAAAATATTCATTCATTTTGATCAACATGGGGATACCTCATCAAAGAGTTCGGATTGGAAAAAAGGGAGAGCGGGACAAACCCACTCTCCCTTTTCCCTGGAGTTTCTCAGGGGGGAGATTCTCAGATGATTACTTCTTCTCGCCGTAGATACGGTCCTCGGCGTTGGCGTCCTTCATCTTGAACATGGGGATGGTGGTGATGATGCCGAAGATGGCAACGATCAGAACCATGATGTAAGCGCCATAGCCATGACCGGCGGAGATCAGGGCCATCATAATGCTGGCGGCAACGGCAGAGGGGATCAGCTGGATCGCCATGATGATCCGGTTTGCGGACTGATACTCCCGACGGCCGAACATATAGCTCATGGAAGCGGGGTGCATGGTGGGCACGCCGCCGGTCATGCAGGCAACGCCGATGCCCCAGACGATCAGCATGGGGACGTTGCAGGAGCCGGTGGACTCAACCGCAGCCTTCTGAACCATCAGGCCGATGGGCGGCACGCAGCAGGCAACGCCCAGCAGGATGGAGGCGATGGGGGTGCCGAAGCGGTCATCAATGACGCCGAACAGGAAGGACATGGGGATGCCCAGCGCGGCGCCCACAGCCAGCCACTTGGAAGCCTGGCCCACGAACAGGGCCATGGCGCCGGAGCCTTCAAGTCCGCCCATACCCGCGAACTGACCAGCCATGATGCCGGTTTCCATGGTGCCCCAGTTGGTAGCGGCTTGTACGGCGAGCCAGGTAAACCAGGATACCATGGAGGCCATGCAGCAGTTGATGACGAACTGATAAGCGCCGAAGTTGCAGACCAGAACCCAGGACTTGCCCTGCTTCAGGATCTGGCCGACGGTCAGGTGAACCTCTTCCTCTTCCTTGCCCTCGGACTTGGGAGCATGGTCAAAGCCATCGGGATACAGACCGACATCCTCGGGATAGTCACGCAGGAATACGCCGACGCAGACGGCAATGATGACCAGCAGAACAGCGATGCCCACATAGAAGGGACGATAGTCGCCGCCAAAGGTCGTAGAGATCAGGGAGGTCATGCCGGCAGTGCCGACAACGGAGAACAGGGGGGAGCCCAGGGTGACGATGCCCAGAACGGTTCCGCGATAACGGACGAACCAGGAAGCGGCAAGCTGGAAGCCGGACATCTGGAAACACATACAAGCGCAGCGCACCAGGAACAGGGAGATGAAATACAACCCATAGATGCCTACCTCGCCGGTGGTTTCAGCGGTAGCCACGGTATAGCCCTCATAGCAAACCGCGACGCCGTTGGCGGCGGCGATGCCCAGGCAGCCCAGGGCGCAGACGGCGATGCAGGGGATCAGGGTCTTGCGAACGCCGTACTTGATGAACAGGGTGCCGTAAACAAAGGTCAGCACGATGCAGACAAAGTTGCCCACGGTGATGGGCATCTGAGTTGCGTTGTTGCTCCAGGCAGAGAAGCCCTGGATGATGTTGATCTGGTCGTTCTGCAGACCGGAGTACATGAAGTTGAACAGGATGCCCAAAATCAGGAACGCGATCGCATAACGAGCAAACTTCTTATTTTTCAGCATAAGAATTTTCCTCCTCTTATATTGAATAGCCTCGTGATATTCCCTCATGCCTGCGCTGCCGGACAGAGAGCGGCCTCAATCCCCCCTCTAGTTTTAGCCAGTCTGCCCGGCGGAGCCCCGCTTTCCACGGAAAACCGTAAAAAAGAGCGAATATCGTGCCCAATAATCCCTCGCTATGGGCACTTTAGCTAAACCTAAGTATAGCGGAAAGTCCCTTTGATTGGAAATTACCAAATTGAATTTAAAAGCGTCTGCGATTCCAAAATGGAATCGCAAAACCGAAAAAACTGCCCGGCGATTCTAAAATGGAATCATTACGGAAACAAGGGGTTACAAAATGGTCACAAAAATCGAAAAATGCCCCCGGCCTTGTGCAGAATGACACAAAGTTGGGGGGAAGTTTCGTTGTTTTATCCGACAGATTTCATAGGTAGGTTCCCCGCCGGATTTTTCTGCCTTTTGGGGGCAGCCTGTTTATCCCCCGCAGCCCGGTCGGGAATCAAAATTTTGAAAATATTAAGTATTGCAAAGCGGACAAAAGAATGATAAAATGAAGTGCTTGCGTGACAAGCCGCCTGCAAGGAAGCGCATTTTTTTGTAAACGGCCTGTTTTACTTTATCATTTAGAATCATAAGGAGGCATGGGCTTTGAGCAACCGGACAAGGACAAGCGATGAGGATGAGGTGACGATTGACCTGCTGGAGCTTGCGAAGGTGTTGTGGCACAGGGCATGGCTCATCGTGCTGATCGGCATTCTCGCGGCGGGGGTGGCCCTGGTGGGGACGGCGGTTCTGATCACGCCCCAGTACACGGCCACAGTTACCCTGTATGTGAACAACTATAATAATACGGATTCTTCCACCTCGATCAGCTCCGGGGACCTGACGGCTTCCGCGAAGCTGGTTGATACCTATATTGCCATTATCAAAAGCAATACCTTATTAAGTGAGGTGGCGTCGAATGCCGGCGTGAGCTATACCACGGAGGAGCTTTACGGGATGCTTTCCGCCTCCTCGGTGGACTCCACTGAGGTGTTTAATGTGAATGTCACCTGCGACAGCCCTGCGGAGGCGGCGGACATCGCCAATGCCATCGCGGAGGTGGCCCCCAGCCATATCGCGGAGATCGTGGAGGGCAGCTCCGTTAAGGTGATCGACAGGGCGAAGGTGCCGACGAAGCGCTCCTCCCCCAGTTATACAAAGAACGCCGCCCTGGGCCTGCTGGCGGGAATCGTTCTGATGGCTGCTCTGATCGTGATCCGGGAGCTGATGGACACCAGGATCAAGTCCGAGGAGGATCTGAAGGAATGGGATCTGCCTATCCTGGGCGTGATCCCCGATCTGAGCACCGCCGGGAAAGCGGGCGGCTACGGATATGGCTACGGAGGAAAGGGATAAGAGAGATGCGTAAACAGAAACAGATGTCCGCGACCCAGAGCCGCCAGTTTATCATCAATGACAGAACCCCCTTCGCGGTGCTGGAGGCTTATAAGGCCCTGCGCACCAACCTGATGTTCAGCCTGCCCGGAAAGGGCTGCAAAAAGATCCTGATCACCAGC
Source organism: uncultured Oscillospiraceae bacterium (assembly GCA_964432375.1). Classification (GTDB taxonomy): domain Bacteria; phylum Bacillota; class Clostridia; order Oscillospirales; family Oscillospiraceae; genus JAJQBJ01. The sequence goes on from CAYSNK010000090.1 coordinate 3,365, forward strand.
TCTACGCCGGGGGAGGGCAAGTCCACCACCGCCATCAATCTGAGCAAGGTATTTGCCATGAACGGGGAAAAGGTGCTCCTTGTGGACTGCGACCTGCGGCTTTCCACCGCCGCCGCAAAAATGAATCTCAAAAACGCCCCCGGCCTCTCCGATGTGCTGGTGGGGATGGAGGATCTCTCCGAGAGCATCCACCACATGAGGGACGGTCTGGACGTGCTGACAGCCGGCAGCACCCCGCCCAACCCCTCTGAACTGCTGGGCTCCGAGGCCATGCAGATTCTGATGGCCCAGCTTGAGAGCAGCTATAAATATATCATTTTGGACGCGACCCCCATTGCCGCGGTGACGGATGCCTCTGTGCTGGCGCGGCTGGCCTCCGGCGTTGTGCTGGTGGTGCGGAACGGCGTTGCGGAGCGGGACGTTGTCGGCAACAGCCTGGATCAGCTTCGTCTGGCCGGGGCCAAGGTGCTGGGATTTGTCTTTACTTCGGCGGACGAGGGCCGCAAGGGATATAAGAAGTCCTATTACGGCTATTACGGCTATGGGGAAAGCGCGGGGAACAGCAAGGCAAGCAGCCGCACCGCCACCCGGAGCACGGCGCATCCGGAGGCCAAAAGCGCCCCGCCCCAGCAGGCGAAGCGCAGTTCCCGGAGCGCGGAAAAGGATTATCCCGGAAAACGTGGGCAATCATGATTATTGATTTTCACAGCCACGTTTTGCCCGGAATTGACGACGGCAGCAAGTCCCAGGAGATGACCCGCAGGATGCTGGAGGCTTCTGCCGCACAGGGCGTGGATCTGATGATCGCCACGCCCCATTTTTACGCCAATCAGGACGCCCCGGACCATTTTCTGGAAAAACGCAAGGCCGCCTACGGGCGGCTGATGGAGGTCTGGACGCTGGATCTCCCTGTGGTGATTTGCGGCGCGGAGGTGGCGTTTTTCTCCGGCATGAGCCGTGCGGAGCGGCTGAAGGAGCTGTGCATCCAGGGGACGGAGCTGCTTCTGCTGGAGATGCCCTTCCGGGAGTGGAGCGAACGGATTCTCCAGGAGGTGGAGGAGATCTGTCAGCTTGGCATTACCCCCATCATCGCCCATATCGAGCGGTTCTATGAATACCAAAAGGACAAGCGGCTGATTTCAGAGCTGATGGGGCTTCCGGTCTATGTCCAGGTAAACGCCGAGTGTCTGCTGTCCTGGGCGGGGAGAAAGCGGGCAATTCCGCTGTTTCAAAACGGATATGCCCAGCTTCTGGGCTCCGATGCCCACAATATGGAGCAGCGCGCCCCCAATTTGCAGGCGGGCAGGGATGTGCTGAAGCAGAAACTGGGGCGCGGATTCCTGAAAGAGATGGACGCCCTGGGAGAAGAATTGCTGGGGCTGAACAGGTAAGCGGGAAAGGAAGCCTGGAACATGAGATTATTTGATGTGCTGGGGCCGGTGATGATCGGCCCTTCCAGCAGCCATACGGCGGGGGCCGTCCGCATCGGCTATACGGCCAGGCGGCTGCTGGGGGAGGAGCCGGTGAGGGCGGAGATCCGGCTTCACGGCAGCTTCGCCGCCACGGGAAAGGGCCATGGCACGGATCGGGCCCTGGTTGCGGGCCTGTTGGGAATGAGGGCGGATGACGAGCGGATTCCCCACAGCCTGGAGGCGGCGGAGCAGCGGGGCCTTACCGTCCTGTTTTCCAATGTGGAGCTGGGAAACGCCCACCCCAACACGGCGGCGCTCCACCTGGTGGGGAAGAACGGCAGGGAGCTGGATCTCCGGGGCGCCTCCGTGGGGGGAGGCCGGATTCGGATCACCGAGGTGGACGGCATCACGGTCAACTTCAGCGGGGAACAGAATACCCTTATCGTCCACAACGTAGACGCCCCCGGCCATGTGGCCGAAGTGACCACCGCCCTGGCCCAGCGGAAGATCAATATCGCGACCTTGCAGCTCTATCGCAGTAAAATGGGCAGCTATGCCATTATGGTGGTGGAAACGGACCAGCCCATCCCCGAGAGCCTGGCGGTATGGCTGCGCTCCATTCCGGGCATCCTCCGGGTGACCCGGCTGAATATGACGACCGAATAAGGAGGGGAGCCCATGGGATTTCCGTCTGTAAAGAGGATGCTGGAGGCGGCGGGGGACAGGCCGCTGGACGAGGCCATACTGGAGGCAGACAGGGAGGAATCCGGCTTGACCCGTTCGGAATCCGTTGCCTATATGGAAAAGCTCTGGGAGGTGATGCTGGAGGGCAGCCGCCAGTATCAGGGGGAGGATCGCTCCACCTCCGGTCTCTCCGGCGGCGACGGTGCCCGGGTAGAGCGGGCCATGGAGGAGGGCCTCCTGCTGGGCGGGGACTATCTGAACCGGGTGACGGCGGAGGCCCTGAAAACAGCGGAGCGCAACGCCTGTATGAAGCGGATCGTGGCCGCGCCTACGGCGGGTAGCTGCGGGGTGCTCCCTGCGGTGCTGATTCCCCTGTACCGGGCGGGGGAATACAAGAAAGAGGAGATCTGCCGCGCCCTGACGGTGGCGGCGGGATTCGGCCAGGTCATAGCCCAGCGGGCAACCCTGTCCGGCGCGGAGGGCGGCTGCCAGGCGGAGGTGGGCTCCGCCAGCGCCATGGCAGCGGCGGCCCTGGTGTGGCTGAAGGGCGGCAGCGGGGAGCAGTGCGCCCACGCTGCGGCCATCGCCCTTGGAAATCTGCTGGGATTGGTCTGCGATCCGGTGGCCGGCCTGGTGGAGGTGCCCTGCGTCAAGCGGAATGTGATTGGCGCGCTGGGGGCGGTGGCTGCGGCGAATATGGCCCTGGCCGGCCTGACCAGCGTGATCCCCTGTGACGAGGTCATCGACGCCATGGGCGCTGTGGGAAGAACGATGCACAGCAGCCTGCGGGAAACGGGGCTGGGCGGCCTGGCGGGGACGCCCACCGGCTGCGCGCTGCGCGGGTGCGCCCTGAAGGGGCAAAAAAATGGCGGGTGAGCGGGCCCGCTTTG
>CAYSNK010000091.1:0-2107 GCA_964432375.1 uncultured Oscillospiraceae bacterium
CCTGTACAATAGGGAGAAGGAACGAAAAAGGGAGGCGGAAAAGACGAACATCCCGGATAAAATCATCACATATTTCTCGCCGGAGAAGGGGCTAAAACGGGAGGCGGCCCGGCGGGCGCTGAAAACCGTTTCCAACAGCGGCTACTCCAACTACGGGGCCAGCGTCACAAAGAAGAGCATGAAGGGATGGGTGGGCACCGGAGGCTCCGCTCTGGAGGACATTCAGGACAACCTGAGCACTCTGAGAACCCGAAGCAGAGATCTTTACATGGGGGTGCCCCTGGCCACCGGCGCCCTGAAAACCTACCGCACGAATGTTGTGGGAAGCGGGCTGACGCCCAAGCCGGTGGTGGACGCGGAGGTCCTGGGCATTCCGGAAGAGCGGGCGGAGGCGCTGGAAAAGCAGATCGCCCGGGAATTTGCCCTATGGGCGGACAGCGTGGAGTGCGACAACGAGCGGATGTCCAACTTCTACGGAATCCAGAAGCTGACCTTTCTCAGCTGGCTCCAGAACGGGGACGTATTCGCGGTGCTGCCCCTCCGGGAAAAGCCCACAAGCCCCTATCAGATGACAGTCCAACTGGTGGAGGCAGACCGGGTAAGCACACCGGGGAACCTGGACGGGCTGGACGTGAGCGACGGAAAGATCGTGGGAGGGGTTGAGGTGGACGAAACCGGCGGGGTTGTGGCCTACCATATCTGCGACAGGCACCCCTACTCCTACCGCTCTGACAAGGCGCTGCAATGGCGGCGGGTTGAAGCGTTCGGGCGAAAAACCGGGCGGCGAAATATCCTGCACATCACCACGAGGGAGCGGGTCGGCCAGCGGCGGGGCGTACCCCTGCTGGCCCCGGTGATCGAAAGCCTGAAGCAGCTGGGGCGGTATACCGACGCAGAGCTGGTGGCCGCAGTGGTCAACGGCTATTTCTCCGTATTCATCGAGAAGGAGGACGCGACAGAGCTGCCCCCGATCGGGGAACAGGCCATGCCGGAGGAGGCCCTGGTGGACAGCGGGGATGAGAACACCGTGGAGCTGGGGGCGGGAACCATCATCGACCTGGCCCCGGGGGAAAAGGCAAACCCGGTGGCCCCGGGGAGGCCCAACACCAACTTTGACAGCTTTGTCACCAGCATCGCAAAGCAAATCGGCGCGGCCCTGGAGCTGCCCTACGAGCTGCTGATGAAGCAGTTCACCGCCAGCTATTCCGCCAGCCGGGCGGCGCTGCTGGAGGCATGGAAGAGCTTCTCCATGTGGCGGGACGACATGATAGACCGGTTCTGCCAGCCGGTGTATGAGGAATGGCTGGCGGAGGCGGCGGCCCTGGGGAGGATTGACGCGCCTGGCTTTTTCCGGGACCCGGCCATCCGGAAGGCATACGCCAAGGCGGAGTGGTACGGGCCGACCCAAGGGCAGCTTGACCCCACAAAGGAAGTGGATGCGGCGGAAAAGCGGGTTGAATACGGCTTTTCCACCAGGACAAAGGAGGCCATGGAGCTGACGGGGACGGACTTCCGGGACAACGTGAAGAACATGAAGCGGGAAAACGACCTGCTGAGAGAGGCCGCAGGGCAGGAGGAACTATAAGAGGCGCCGTTTACGGCGACACCCCCCTGCGCAAGGGCAATGAAAGGAGCAAACGGGAAAATGCCGAGAATCAGAATCAATGGGAGCATTGTGAGCAACGACGACGCGGAGACCTACCGGTGGTTCGGCTTTCAGGACGTGGTGTGCCCGAACGACATCAGAGCCGCCCTGGAGAAAAGCCCGGAGGGGGAAGCAGTCGCGCTGGAAATCAACAGCGGCGGCGGCAGCGTCTACGCCGGGTTTGAGATCTACACCCTGCTGCGAAATTGCGGCAGGGAGACCACTGCGGAGATCCAGAGCATCGCCGCCAGCGCGGCCAGCGTGGTTGCGTGCGGCTGCAAGACCGTACTGATGAGCGAGGTTGCAAACGGGATGATCCACCTCTCCGCGTGCAGCATGGAAGGAAGCTACAACGCGCCGGAGCTCCGGCAAGCCGCCCAAATGCTGGACACCATCGACGAGAGCATCCTAAACGCCTACGAGCAGAAATGCGCCGGGAAAAGCACCCGGGAGGAGCTGCGC
>CAYSNK010000091.1:2207-6280 GCA_964432375.1 uncultured Oscillospiraceae bacterium
AACAGAAGAGCTGAATCAGGTTCGGCCAAAGGCCGACGTTCAGAATCATACAGCGACAACGAGAACAGACAAGGAGCGTGAAGACATGGAAATCACAAGCACCGCAGAGCTGCTGGAGGCATATCCGGCCCTGTGCGCAGAGCTACAGGCGGAGGCGGCGGCAGCGGAGCGGAACCGCGTCCTGGCCATTCAGGATTGCGGAATCCCCGGGTTTGAGGAGCTGGTGCGGGCCGCGATGAACGACCCGGAGCAGAACGCGGGAACCCTAAGCCAGGCGATTCTCGGGGAGATCAAGAAGCAGGGAACCCTGTACGCCCAGGCTGCCCTGGAGGACGCGGAGACCGGCGGAGCGAACCAGGTGCCCGCGACACCGGCGGAAAAGGACGACCCCAACGCGGAGGCCGCCAGAGCCGCCAGGGAGACCGCAGAACTGAGAAGAAAGAGAGGAGGGACTAAGAGATGAGCAAGACCACAGGAACCAAGATCGGCGCGCTGGAGGCGGACAACCTGATCGCCCGGGTCTGGCCCCCCGCCGAGACACAGATCATCGACCTGAAAACGCCGGGGGCCTATCAGAGGGGCACCCTTCTGAGCTTTGAGAGCGACGGCGCCTACGAGGTGCTGGGCAGCGGAAGCGGCACGGCCTCCTGCATCCTGGCGGCAGCCACGGAAGCGGAGGACACCACGGCGGAGGCATACATCAGCGGAAACTTCTACCGGGGCGCCCTGATCGCCGCAGATTCCTACACGCTGACCCCGGAGGACGAAAACAACCTGAGACTGGCAGGAATCCTGCTGTCCGACGACAACCGGTAAAGGAAGTGAAAGACAATGGCTTTTGACATCTATAGCACCTTCTACATGGAGCAGGCCATCAAGGAGCAGGACAAGGTTTACTCCTTCATCAAAGACCGCTACTTTGGTGAAACCGCCATGTTTAAGGACGAAAAAATCTACATTGACTACGACGACGGCGAGGGCAACCTGATTGCGCCCTTCGTGCTGCCCAGAGTGGGCAAGGCCCCCATGGGCCGGGGCGGGTATGCCACCTATGAACTGGTTCCGCCCTACATCGCACCCAGCCGCCCCCTGAGCATCGACGACACGATGAAGCGGAGAGCGGGGGAAAGCCTGGTGAACGGCATGACGCCGGAGCAGCGGGCCCGCATCCTGCTGGCGGAAGACCTGGAATTTCTGGACAAGGCCATCAGCCGCCGGGAGGAGTGGATGTGCATCAACACCATGCTGGACAACGCCTGCACCATGGAGCACGTTGGGGACAAGGCCAGCAAGCACAACGACCTGATCGCCCAATTCTATGACACCGGGAAGAACGAAGGGGTATTCACCCCGGAAGAGCCTTGGGACGTGGGCACTGCGGACGCCCCCGGAACCTGGTATAAGGACGTCTGCAAACAGGCGGCGAGCCTGATTGCGGCGGGGCGGGACGTTGCCGACCTGGTGGTGGGGGCAAACGTGGCCGACCTGATCCTGAGCGACCCCTGGATGAAGGAAATGCTGGTGAACTACCGCCTGAACCCCATTGGGGAGATTGACCCGCACTGGCAGGAGGAGGGCGTAATCCAGATTGCGCCCAGGGTAAATTTCCGGGGCACACAGCTTGCCATCTTCTGCTATGAGGGCACCTATCAGAAGGCTTCCGGGAACACCAAGACCACCTACAAGTATATGCCGGAGGACGGGGCCATCCTGGCGGCGCCGAACACGGGGAAGCTGAGCTACGGCGCGGTGACCCAGGTGGAGCTGGATCAGCAGACCCACACCAGAACCGGAACCCGGGTGCCCAAGCACAACGTCAACGTGGAGAGCAACCAGCGGGAAACCATCCTGACAGCCCGGCCCATCGCCTCCCCCAAACTGAAGAACGCATGGAGGGCCTGCCGCAATGTTTTCTCTACCAATGCCTGACGGACGATGACAGAGAACCCCTGACGGAATGAGGAAACGGAAATGGTGCGAAACCTGAAAGCGCAGATTCAGCGGGACGCAAGGCGGGTATTCCTGAGCCTGGGCGACTTCGGGACGCTGGAGAAGATCCGGTACTGGCGGGACGGCGGAAACAGCCCGCCGGTAGAACTGGAGATCCCCTGCGTGATCGACAGCGACAACACGGACGAGGGAAACTGGAACAAGAACAACCAGCGGCAGCGGGTAGGCTCTACCACGATGTACCAGAAGGACGACCAGCAGCTTTACCGGAGGAGCACCGTGCTGTTCTGCGCCAAGGAGGACTTTTCCCCATACCCCAGGAAAGACCGCCGGCTCAGCGTTGGAAACCGGATGTACCGGGTGAGCAGCGTGGGGGAAGAAGGCGGCCTCCTGCTGATCGGGCTGACGGAATATCAGGAGTGAGCGGATATGGCGGGAATCAATCTGACCATAGACCGGGGACAACTGAACCGGGTAAACCAGATCATCAACAGCTCCGCAAAGATCGGAACCGCCATCCAGAGGGCGGTGAACCGGGGGCTTGAAAGCGCCCGGACAGAGGCGGCCAGGGAAATCCGGACGCGGTACGACATCACGCAGGCGAACCTCAGAGCAAACCAGAACGTCACCCTGAGAAAGGCAGTCTATTCCGGGGACGAGATCGTGGGGGAAATCCGCTTTTCCGGACAGAAGATCCCCCTCTACCGCTTCCACCCCAACCCGAAAAACCGGCGGTATACCCAGCGGTTTGTCAACGGGGTTTCCGGCTGGCGGGTGACCACGGCGGTGAGCGCGGCGGATAACCGGGGCCAGATGACGGCAAGACCGGAGGGATTTATCGCCACCTTCCACTCCGGCCACACGGGGATCTTCCAGCGGATCGCGGGCAGCAAGACCAGCAGCGGGAAAGAGAAGCTGCGGGAGTATATGAGCTATTCCGTGGCGGATATGCTGGACTACCCGGAGGCCAGGGAAACCGTCGAGAGGAAGACGATGGAAACAGTACAGAAGCGGCTGGATCACGAGATCCAGGCTGTGCTGAAGGGGGGCTATTGACATGACGCTGAACAGCCTGATGGAAAGCCTGCGGGACTGGATCGAAGCAGACCTGAAGGAGATCAGGCTGCCCGCCAAGCCGGAGGAGGAAGGCCAGGCCAGGGAACAGGGCATCCAGGTATTTGAACCGGCCATGCCCCTGGACACAGACATGGAGCGGGTGGTGCCCTTTATCCTGCTACAGCTGATCAACGGAAACGACACCTGGAACAGCAGCAAGGGGGAAACCTGTACCGCCACAATCCGGGCCGTAATCTGCGTTTACGACCTAGACCCCCAGCAGGGGAAACGAACCCTGCTGGGAATTGTGGAAAAGCTGAGATTTGACCTGGAGCAGGCCGGGGCCATCGGCCCCCATGAATTAAAACGGCCCTTTGAATACCTGATCTACCCGGACGACACGGACTACTACCGGATGGCAGAGCTGAGCATGACCTGGAGCGTACCGGCAGTCCGGCGGGACGTGGTAAAGCAGCTTCAGGGCTGGTGACAAGGAGGAAACAATGGCAACAAAGAAATCAGCGGCGGAAGCCGCAGCGGAAGCGGAAACCGAGGAGACTGCGGCGGAAGCAACGGAAGTCACGGAAACCACGGAAGCCGCAGAGACGGAAGCCGCGGAAACGGAACCCGAGGCGGAAATCATACGAATGATCTATATCGGCCCCTCCCTCCCCGGCTCCCGGCTGCGGAGGAACATGATCCTTGCGGGGACGGAGGAGCAGATCCGGGCATGGGTGAAGCCCATGGAAGAGCGGTATCCGGAAATCGGATTTCTGCTGGTGAGCGAGGAGGAGCTGCCCGACGCCCAGAAAAAGGCGCGGAGGAAAGGCAACATCCTGCACAAATACTACGAGGATATGCTGGCAAAGACCAGAGTATCCAGGAAAGGACTGAACTGAGAAATGGCGAGTTTAACGGAAAACTTTTACGGCGTCCGGGTAAGCGAAAAGGCTACCACCGTAACCGCGCCCACCGTTGCGCAGAGCGGCATCACGATTGCCTTTGGCACCGCCCCCATCCACCAGGTGGACGGAACCCCCAACGAGATTGTGACCGCCTACACATAC
>CAYSNK010000092.1:0-6211 GCA_964432375.1 uncultured Oscillospiraceae bacterium
GCTCAGCGCTCCCTCGAAATTCTCAGCGTGACGGTTCCATTCAAATCGGTGCGGTAAATGTTCACCCCTGCCTCCGACAGCCGCCGCAGGACCTCCGGCGCGGGATGGCCGTAGGAGTTGTCTCCCACCGAGATGACGGCGGCCTCCGGCGTGACCGCCTGCAAAAGGGCCTCCGAGGTGGCGTATTTGCTTCCGTGGTGCCCGGCGATCAGCAGGTCAACATCCGGCAGCCCGTACCTGGCCTGTAAAATCCGTTCGCCGGAGGAATCCATATCCCCGGTGACGAGAACGGAAAAATCCTCAAACTGCCCCAGGACTGCCAGACCGCTGTTGTTGCCGCCGTCCTGGGCAGCCGCCGGGTAGAGGGTCAGGGCCCCGCCGCCAAAGTGGTACTCCGTCAGGTCGGAAACGGTGACGACCTCCGCGCCCTGCTCCCGGGCCAGGGCCAGCAGCCTGTCCCGCCAAAAATCCTCCTCCGCGTAAGGGGCGGGAATCACGGCGGCCTCTACGGAGACGCGGGCAAACAGCTCCTCCACCCCGTTGATGTGGTCGCTGTCAAAGTGCGTGAAGAGGAGCAGGTCCAGCCGGTCAATGCCCAGGCTTTGCAGCTCGTCCGCCAGCAGATCCCCGGCGGAGTCATAGCCGCTGCCGCCGCAGTCGATGGCCGCTGTGCAGCCCTCGGAGATCAGCAGAATACACTGCCCTTCGCCCACATCCAGAACCTTGACGGTGGCGGCGGTTTCCTCCACCGTCAGCCGGTTGAAAAGCAGCGCCGCGCACAGGGTCAGCAGGACGGCGCAGGTGGGGATCAGCGGCCTGCGGCGCAGCCCGGGGGACAGGAGAACCAGCAGGATCACCGCCAGGAAGAAGAAAAACCACAGCGCCAGGTATCCGCTATTCAACGGCAGGGCGGCAAAGGGCAGCCCGCCCAGCCGGTGGACGGCGCTCAGAATGAGACTAGCGAAAAAGCCCGGAAGGAGGGCGAGCGCCGGCGCTGCGCCGGGGATCAGCAGCGCCAAGAGTACGGAAATCAGCCCCGACACCAGCGCTGCGGGAAGCATCCAGAGCACCAGCAGGTTGGAGAGGATGGAAATCAGGGAAATCTGGCGGAAATACCAGGCAGTCAGTGGAATGGTGGCGGCAGAGGCCCCCAGCGTTGTGCAGAGGATGCCGCACAGGGAGCGGCAAAGCCGGGCTGCCGGGCGGGGCAAAGCCTGAAAGCCGGAAAACCGCAGGCAGGCAGCCCGATACAGGGGCGCTGCCAGCAGGAGGATGCCCAGCACGGAAGAAAAGGAAAGCTGCAAGCTGACAGATCGTATGGCAAATGGGTTGTGCAGCAAGATCACCAGCAGAGCCAAAGCCAGGGAGGTGATGCCGTCTGCCTCCCGGCGAACCAGCGGCGCCAGCAGAACTAGCCCCTCCATCAGCAGGGCCCGCCAGGCGGAAACCGAGCCCACCAGGATGGTGAAAAAGAGCAGCACCGGCAGACAGAGCAATTTGAGGGGCCGTCTGCGGAGAAAGAGCAGAAGGCCGCTCGCCAGAATGCCTATATGCATCCCACTGATGGCCACGATATGGCTGAGCCCGCAGCGGGACAGGGCGGTGGAAAGGGCGGTGGGCAGCCCGGATTTGTCGCCGGTCAAAAGGGCCCGGAAGAGGCCAGCGGTTTCCCCGGAGAACAGGGACGCGATCCCCCTTTGCAGCAGGGCGGAAACCCGGCCCGGCCAGGTGCGTGGGGAAGAGGTTTGGCCGGTGAGGGCGGCGTCCTGGCTGGATGCGTACAGGAAAACCCCTGCGGCCCGGCTGGATTCGGAGGCCGCTTCCAATGCGGCTGTGCCGGAGAGGATGCTGCCCGGGGCCAGGCCCTCCCCGTCGTCCAGGTACAGGTAGACGGTTCCGACGCCGTCCACATAGAGCGGCACCCGGACGGAATAAGCGGAGGCGGTGGGGGCCGCCAGAACCGTGCCGGTAAAGGGCAGCGTTTGCCCCTCCAGCGCCAGGACCGGCTGTACCAGGATGGCCGCGTACAGCCCGTACCACAGCAGTCCGGCCGCCCCGCCTGCCCCCAACAGGATAAGCCCCAGGCGGGAGCCGACGGGCAAACAGAAAAACGCCGCCGACAGCAGGGCGCAGACACCGCACAGGAGAATCCGGAGCCACAGGGCGGGCAGGAAGCTGCTCAGCAGGGCGCCTCCGCCGAAGGCGAAGGAAAACCGGGCCAGCTTCCGGATGGCGGAGTTCATTGGCTGGCGGGCGGCAGTGGGCACAGGGAACCCCTCCAATCATCAGAAATCAGACTGCGTAAATTATAGCACAGAGATGGCCGGAGGACAAGGGAAGGGGAATCAATCCGGCGGGAATTGGCGGCGAGGAATTTTTCCCACCGCAGAAAAAAAGGCAATTATCGGGGCCTGATTGTTGAAATATACAAAATATTGTGATAAAATGAATTGACTTGATGATTCGGGAGGATGAGGGTGAATGAAACGACTGATTATTAACCTGGATATGGGTTGGGTCCGCAATTTCTTGGGCAGCGGCAAGCTGCCGGCGGACGCGATCTTTGAGGTAATGAAGGATCTGAATGCTGTCGATGTATTGGAAAAGAGTCCTTTTCAGCTGAAGATTGAATTTGAGGATTCCGAGATCACGATGGAACAGATTCAAAGGACGATGTTCCGCCGCCTGTCTGATCTGTTTCATCTGAGCACAAACGACCTGGAGACGGTTGTGGTTCTGTCTGAGGACGAGGACAGTCCCGCCCAGCCGGAGACACTGGACAAAACTCCCCGCCGGGAAGAAACTCCTCCGGCGAAGCGGAAAGGGTTCTTCCCGAAGCATGAGGACGAGCCGGAGGGTCAGCCGGAGGAAAAATCCCCCGCCATTGATCGAATCCACGGGTTAAAGGGCGCCAGGCAGTTTGTACAGCTCTGTGATCAGATCTGCGCCATGGCCCCCCTCCTGAAGAGCCATGGGATCTCTGATGTATTCATCCGGAGAAATTATCTGTTTGCCATGGATGACGGCTGCGGGCTGACCACCAGTCTGACGCTGCTGGCGGAGCTGCTCCAGGAGCTGAAGCTGTTCCCCGCCCAGGGGAACACGATTGCGGAGGAGAAGCTGGAACCGCCCAATCCCCGGGCGGATGTGCTGAAGGATGCGGGCCGGATGCTGGCCCGAGCCAAGAACAAGCTGATCTGCGTGGACATCAGTAATTGGACCGATCAGGTGTCCACCCCGGAGTTCCGCGATTTTCTGACCGTTCTGCACGGCAATACCGATCAGGTGATCTATGTGTTCCGTGTGCCCTATTTGGAGCAGGAGACCTTAAGCCGGATCGCGGCCGGTGTTTCTGACGTCATGCTGATCCAGCCGGTGGCTTTCGTACCGCTGACGGCGGAGGAGCTGCAATCCATTGCGGAGACAAAACTGAAGGACTATGGCTTTACGGCGGATGAAGGCGGCTGGAATATGTTCCAGCACCGTCTGGCAGAGGAGAAGTCGGACGGGCGGTTCTATGGGATCAATACCGTCCGGAAGATCGTGGATGAGATGATCTATCAGAAGCTGCAGGCGATTTTGGCCGGCGGCGAGGAGAATACGGTGATCACAGCCAGGGATATGAAGTATCTGGTGGCCGGGCAGGGGAGTGAGCTCTCCGCCCGGGAACAGCTTGATAATATGATCGGGGTGGACGCCATCCGCACCCGCCTGGAGGAGATCGTCCGTCAGATCGAGTATGCCAGATCCACGGAAGGGGTCAAGGCTCCCGCCATGCACATGCAGTTCATCGGCAATCCGGGCACCGGCAAGACCACAGTGGCCCGCATTGTGGGCCAGATGTTAAAGGAGCGGGGAATCCTGTCCCGGGGCTATTTCTTTGAGCACGCGGGCAGCGACCTGATCGGGATGTATGTGGGCCATACCGCCCCAAAGACCCTGGCCCTGTGCCGGGATGCGTATGGCTCCGTCCTCTTTATCGACGAGGCATATACCCTGGCGGACGCCTCCTATTCCAATGGCGACGGCTTTGCCAAGGAAGCCATCGACACCCTGATCGCCCAGATGGAAAACCATCGTGAGGATCTGGTCATCATCCTGGCCGGTTATCCCAAGGAGATGGAACAGCTGATGGCGCTGAATCCCGGCCTGGCCGGTCGGATTCCCTATACGCTGGAGTTCCCCAATTACAGCCGGGAGGAGCTGGCCGCGATCTTTATGCAGATGGTGCGTACCAGTTCCTTCACTGCGGGGGAGGGCCTGGAGGAAGCCTCCCGGCGCTACTTCCTGGGCCTGAGTGACCAGGTGGTGCAGGCCCACGACTTTGCAAACGGCCGTTTTGTCCGCAATTTGTTCGAGCGCGCCTGGAGCAAGACGGTGATGCGCGCCCAGATGGACGGGACAGATCCCCGGTTCATCACGGTGGAGGACTTCGAGGCCGCCGCCCGGGAGGATGCAAAGGCCCTGAGCGAAAAAGGCACAAAACGCAGCCGCATAGGGTTCCAGGTGGCTGCGGAATAATGGATCGCGAGGAGAACCCTGCGGACGTCTGACACAGAGGCCCGCCCGATGCCGTACATTAAGGGAACCTCTGAACCCTTTGCCCGCTGGTTTTACAGAGCTTCCCTGATATAATAGGAGGAATATATTATGGAAAATGAAAAAAAGGCCCAGATGGCTAAGAGCATCTACGATGCGCTGACCGTCCACCTGAAGGAAATCGGGATCAAATCCTTTGAAGCGAAGCAGGATGAGGACGGGGATTATGTGATCGATTTCAAGTACATTGGCGAGGATCTGCCGATGCAGTTCTATCTGCTGGTCGATACGAAACACCAGTTGCTGAGAATGATCTCTCCCCAGCCTGTCCGCTTCTCGGAAGAGCAGATCGGCGACGCTGCCATGGCAATCTGCGCCATCAATGATCGCTTGATCAATGGCCGCTTTGATCTGAATATTTCCAGGGGAAATGTGTCCTTCTCCCTGTGCACCAGCTTTATTGAAAGCGTGATCGCAGATCAGGTGTTTGACTATATGGTCGGCGTTTCCATCACCACCGTTGACGAGTACAACGACAAGCTGTTCCTGCTGGCCAAGGGTATGCTGAGCCTGAAGGATCTGCTGCGTGATGTGTGATGGGAAGGAACTGAAATAGCTGAAGGAACCGGGGAACCTCTGGATCAACCGTCCGCAGATGGACGGCGGCGCTCGCCGATTTGGATCAGAGGTTCCCCTCAGACTGTTCCGGCGCAAGAGGTATGAACCCGGAAGAATACCCGGGGGAGCGGGTATAACAATCTCGCTATGGAAATATCTGCGGCAATCTGCTATAATGAGGGAAATCAACAGAAAGGAGTTCTTTACTCTATGAAACGATTAGAAGGGAAAACTGCCATCGTCACCGGCTCCAACTCCGGCATCGGAAAGGCAACCGCCCTGCGCTTTGCCCGGGAGGGCGCAAATCTGGTTCTCTGCGCCCGCCGCATCAAGCCTCTGGAGGAAGTTGCGGCGGCCTGCCGGGAGTACGGCGTCCAGGCCGTCACCGTGGCCGCAGACGTGACCAAGCACGAGGACTGCGCGAAGGTAGCCCAGGCTGCAGCCGACGCCTTCGGCAAAATTGATATTCTGGTGAACAACGCCGGGATCGCGGACAAGCATCTGCCCATTACCGAGTGCTCCGATGAGTGGTGGGATCATGTGATCGCCATCGACCAGACCTCGCTGTTCTATATGACAAAGGAGGTCCTGCCCTATATGCAGCAGGCGAAATCCGGCTCCATTGTCAATATTTCCTCCATCGGCGGCGTTTTCGGCAGCGCGGGCATTTCCTATTCCGCAGCGAAGTCCGCTGTCCTGGGTATGACGAAAAACATTGCAATTCAGTTTGCCCCGGACGGCATCCGCTGCAATGCCGTTTGCCCCGGCCCCACTCCCACCCCGCTGAACGCGCCGGAGCAGGTCGCGACCTTCTGCACCTGGTTCGCCGACCGCTGCGCACAGCACATGAACATGACTCTGCCCGAGGCTTCTGTGGAGGATCAGGCAAATGCCTGCCTGTACTTCGCCAGCGATGAGTCTGCGGCAGTCACCGGCCAGGTTCTGGTGGTGGATCACGGCACCACACTTTAAAGGAAACCCGGAATCAATCGGCAAAGACGCGTTTGTTCCAAGGTTCCTCAACCTCATAAAAAAGGAGCCTCTGATTCAGAGG
>CAYSNK010000093.1:0-6124 GCA_964432375.1 uncultured Oscillospiraceae bacterium
CGGAAATGGATGGCCTCCGCCACCTCCTCCGCTTTCTCCTGCCCCGCCAGGCAGCGAACCAGGGTCAGGCCAAACTCCAGGGTGGAACCTGCGGCCTCGCCGGTGACGGTCTTGCCGTCCACCACCACGCCATAGCCCCGCCGGACCTTCGCGTCACGGAGATCCTTCTCCATGCCGGGGTAGCAGACCGCCTCTTTGCCCGCCAGCAGGCCCAGGGCGCCGAGGATGGTGGGGGCGGCGCAGATGGCCGCCACCCAGCGGTCATGCTTGGCCGCGTAGCAGATCAGATCCAGCGCAGGGGGGCAGGACATGATTTCGGAAACGCCGCCCAGCCCGCCGGGCAGGATGACCATCTCCGCCGCGTCCACGTCCGCCTTGGTCAGGCTTTCGATGCTGCGATCCGCCCGCAGCTCGATGCCGTGGGAGCTCTTCACCGTGCTGCCGCCGATGCCCAGGGTACAAACCTCCAGCCCGGCGCGGCGCAGGCAGTCGATGGGGCCGATTGCTTCCGTTTCCTCAAAGCCATTGCCAAGAATCACATAAATCATAATGCGCACTCCTTTTTTTATGATTAAAATTCATTATTACAAGCTATTTCACAAGCTGTTTTACCAGTTCCCAGATCTCCCGGTGGATCTCCTCCGCGTCCCGGAGCTTCCCGTCCCTGACGCAGGAGATCTTCTCCCAGCCCAGCACCGGGGCCGCTTCCAGCGCCGACTGGCGGCACCTGGCCAGGTAGTCCCGATCCGCCTCGTGGATATCCGCCCGGGTGTTTGTATCCGCCTCCCGCTGGCGCAGGAGGGAGACCGACACCTCCGTGGGCATATCCAGGTAAATCACCTTGTCCGGCGCGGGCAGCCCCAGCTTGTCAAACTCGAAGTCATACAGCCAGCGGAAGAATCCCTCCCGCTCCTCCGGGGGCAGCTTGGATGCCTGATGCACCGCGTTGGAGGTGGTGTAGCGATCCGCCAGGATCAGATCGCCCCTCTCGTAATCCGCCCCCCATACCCGTTGATAGGAGGCATAGCGATCCACCGCGTAAAAGGAGGACGCCGCGTAGGGGTTCACGTCGGAGGGCCTGCTTCCGAACGCGCCCCCCAGATACATCCGGATCAGCGCCGAGGACTCCTCCTGATACTGGGGAAACACGATGCGCCGGAACGGAACCCCCTCCTCCTCCAGCCGCCGGCAGAAGCGGCGGAACTGGGTGGACTTGCCGGAGCCGTCCGTTCCCTCAAATACAATGAGCGTTCCGCTCATGGTGCCTTCCTTCTTTCATTATACCATATTCTTCTCAGATTCCCGCTGATTTTTTCCTGAAAATTCTTACGTTTTCTTAAACATCTTCCCGCTTTCCGGTGATCCGCATCCCGATGGCCGTGAACAGGAACCTGGGCAGGTTCATCATGCGGCCGATGCGCCAGGGCTCCTTCACCAGGCGGTAGGCCCATTCCAGGCCCAGCTTCACCCAGATCTCCGGCGCCCGCTGGGAGACCCCCGCGAAAATATCCAGGCTGCCGCCCAGACCGCAGAGCAGCCTGGCCCCGGTTGCCCGGCCGTTCCGCGCCATCCAGAGCTCCTGCTTGGGCGCCCCCAGGCAGACCAGGACGAGCTCTGCCCCGGAGTTCCGGATCTGCTCCGCCACAGGGCCGTCCTCCTTAAAATAGCCGTCGGCGGTTCCCGCCACGATCAGCCCGGGGAACCGCTCCCCCATTCGCCTGGCGGCTTCCTGGGCTACGCCGGGCTTGGCCCCCAGAAAATACACCGGCCAGCCCCGCTCCGCCGCCTTGCCCAGCATTGCGGTGCCAAATTCGATGCCGGCCACCTTCTCCCGAAAGGGGGTGCCCAAAATCCGGCCCGCGTAAACTACGCCGATCCCGTCCGGCAGGGTCAGGGCGGCGCCGTTCAGGGCCGCCTTCAGCTCCCCGTTTTTCCGGGCGGCGTAGATGATCTCGGAATTTGGCGTTGCCACATAATGGCAGCCGCCGGACTCCATCAGCCCGCAGCCCGCCGCCACCGCCTCCTCCATGGTGAGGTTGTCAATTTGAACGCCCATGATCGTCTGCTTCACCAAAACTCCTCCTGCTTCGCGAAAGCCTGTGTACAGGCATACCAATCCAGTATAATTTTCTTCCATTATAGCACAAGCCTCCCCGAATGTCTACCCACTGGCCGGAAATCCCCGCCGCCCGGCCTGAATCGGGAAAAACGCAGGCTTTTTTCCAAAAGGGATTGACTTTTTCATCAGAACGCTTATAATGGATTTATTGATTTCAGACGTTTTACCACTGTAAAGCGGCAAATCAGCCCTTCATTCTATTTTCTTCATTTACCGCAACACTTGCGGCGAATAGATTAAAACTGTTTTAGGAGGAATTATCAATGAAAAAGTTATTTGCTCTGATCCTGGCCCTGGCCATGGTTCTGAGCCTGGCCGCCTGCGGAGGTTCCAGTTCCGACAGCAGCGAGTCAGCCGAGTCCCCCGCTGCGGAAACTGCCGCCGAGACTGCTTCCGCCGAGAGCGAAGCCCCCTCTGAAACGCCCGCAGCGGAGAGCGAGGCGCCTGCCGAGGGCCAGACCTACACCATCGGCATCTGCCAGCTGATGCAGCACGACGCGCTGGACGCCGCGACCCAGGGCTTCCAGGACGCTCTGACGGAGCTGCTGGGCGACGCCGTCACCTTCGACCTGCAAAATGCCCAGGGCGACTCCACCACCTGCTCCACCATTGTCACCGGCTTTGTCTCCAACGACTATGACCTGATCTTGGCCAACGCCACCCCCGCGCTCCAGGCGAGCATGGCCGCGACCTCCGAGATTCCCATCCTGGGCACCTCCGTCACCGACTACGCCACCGCGCTGGATGACCCCGATATGGACGCCGCTGCCGGCACCGGCATCAATGTCTCCGGCTCCTCTGACGGCGTGGACGCTCAGCTCTATGCCGATCTGGTGATGGAGCTTGTCCCCGACACCCAGAAGGTTTCCATCCTGTACTGCTCCGCAGAGGCCAACTCCGTTGTCCAGGCCCAGCAGTTTGAGGAGTGCATGGCCGCCTACAACGTGACCTGCACCGAGTACACCTTCTCCGACTCCAACGATTTGCAGTCTGTCTGCACCGCCGCCATCCAGGACTGCGACGCCATGTACATCCCCACGGACAATACCGCCGCCTCCAACATGACCATCGTGTCCAACGTCTGCGAGCCCGCGGGCATCCCCATCATCTGCGGCGAGGAGGGGATGTGCTCCAACGGCGGCCTGGCCACTGTCTCCATCAGCTACTATGATATCGGCTACCTCTGCGGCCAGATGGCCTACGACATCCTGGTCAACGGCGCCGACATTTCCACCATGCCCATCGCCTACTCCACCAACCCCGTGAAGGAGTATAACGCCGACTATGCCGAGGCCATCGGCTTCACCATCCCCGACGGCTTCACGGCAATCGCGGCGGACTGACCGGCCCGGCGCCCCTTTCCCATCAGAAATTTATGTGCAAAAATCCCGGTGAAGGTATTCCCTTCGCCGGGATTTTGTGTTATATTTATATTGGGAGTTTATTTACATTTTCATAGAAAACGGAGGAATGAATCTATGCTGGCTTATTTCGCATCCCTGAACCCCCTGGCGCTTCTGCGCAGCTGTCCCGGCGGCATTGCCCAGGGCCTTCTCTGGGGCATTATGGCCCTGGGCGTATACTTAACCTTTCGTATGCTGGATGTGGCCGACCTGACGGTGGACGGCTCCCTGGCAACCGGCGGCGCGGTCTGCATCATGCTGGTGCTCAACGGCTGGAACCCGGAGCTGGCCCTGGTGGCCTCCTTTGCGGCCGGCCTGGCGGCCGGCATCATCACCGGCCTGCTCCACACCCTGCTGGGGATTCCGGCGATTCTGGCCGGCATCCTGACGCAGATTTCCCTGTACTCCATCAACCTGAACATCATGGGCAAGGCAAACCAGTCGGTGAATGTGAATAAGGTGACGTTCCGCATCACCTCCAACTCTAACCTGCTCACCCGCACGATTCTGATCTCCGCGCTCTGCTGCGCCGCCATCATCGTGCTGCTGTACTGGTATCTGGGCACCGAGCACGGCTCCGCGCTCCGGGCCACCGGCAACAACGGCAATATGGCCCGGGCCCAGGGCATCAACACGAACCGCATGAAGGTGGTGGGCCTGGCCCTGTCCAACGGCCTGGTGGCGCTGTCCGGCGGCATGATCGCCCAGTACCAGGGGTTTGCGGACGTCAACATGGGCCGGGGGGCCATCGTCATCGGCCTGGCCGCCGTCATCATCGGCGAGGTGCTGGGGGAGGCTTTCCTGGGCAAGCACCTGAACTTTATGCTGCGCCTGACCTTTGTTGTCCTGGGCAGCGTCATCTATTACATCGTCTACGTCTTTGTGCTGTGGCTGAAATTCCCCGCCGACGACATGAAGCTGCTGACCGCCATCGTTGTGGCGATCTTCCTGGCCGTGCCCTATCTGAAGGGGAAGAGCAAAAACTCCTTCTCCCGGGTGGCCAAGATGAACGCGAAGAAAGCCAAGGAGGGCAAATAAAATGTTGGAAATCAAGGATATTTACAAGACCTTTAACCCCGGCACCATCAACGAAAAGAAGGCCCTCCAGGGGGTCAGCCTGACTCTGGAGGACGGCGACTTCTGCACCGTGATCGGCGGCAACGGCGCCGGGAAATCCACCACGCTGAACGCCGTGGCGGGGGTTTGGCCGGTGGACTCCGGGGCCATCCTCATCGACGGCCAGGACATCTCCGCCCTGCCGGAGCACAAGCGGGCCACCCTGCTGGGCCGGGTGTTCCAGGACCCCATGACCGGCACCGCCGGAAATATGCAGATCGCGGAGAACCTGGCCCTGGCAGCCCGCCGGGGCAGCCGCCGCACCCTGCGCTGGGGCATCACCAAGAAGGAGCACGAGTTCTTCTACGAGCAGCTGAAAACCCTGGATCTGGGCCTGGAGGATCGCATGACCGCCAAGGTGGGCCTGCTCTCCGGCGGCCAGCGCCAGGCGCTGACCCTGCTGATGGCCACCCTGAAAAAGCCCAAGCTCCTGCTGCTGGACGAGCATACCGCCGCCCTGGATCCCAAAACCGCCGCCAAGGTGCTGGCCGCCACCGATAAGATCATCCAGGAGCACAACCTGACCGCCGTGATGGTCACCCACAATATGAAGGACGCCATTGCCCACGGCAACCGCCTCGTTATGATGCACGAGGGCCGGGTTATCCTGAACATCTCCGGCGAGGAGAAGAAAAACCTGACGGTGGAGGATCTGCTCCATCAGTTCGAGGTAGTTTCCGGCGAGGAATTTGCCTCCGACAAGGCGCTGCTGGCATAGGTCCGCCTCCAGGAACCGTTTCCACCCTTTCCCGGGGAGGTTAAAATTTTTGCGAAATCGTTTCCAAATCTTTGCTGACCCTTGAAAAAAAAAGAAGTTATGCTAAACTAGTGTGGATAAAACGAAAAAGGAGTTGGACTACATTGGCAAACTATATATGGATCGGTTTTATCGGCTCCGCCATCGCCCTGCTTTTCGCCCTGCTGCAGAGAAGTAAGGTTATGAAGGCCCCCGAGGGAACCGAAAAAATGCAGAAAATTGCGGCCTCCATTCGCGAGGGCGCAAACGCTTACCTGAAGCATCAGTACACAACGGTGGCAAAGGTCTTTGCAATCGTGTTTGTGATCCTTCTGATCATCGCTTTCGCCTCCGGCGGAAAGATGCTCTCCCGCTATACCCCCTTCGCCTTCCTGACCGGCGGAATCTGGTCTATGCTGGCCGGCTTCATCGGCATGAAGATCGCCACCGCCTCCAATGCCCGCACCGCTTACGCCGCGTCTGAAAGCCTGAACAAGGGCCTGCGGGTGGCGTTCTCCTCCGGCTCTGTCATGGGCTTCACCGTTGTGGGCCTGGGCCTGTTCGACATCACCATCTGGTTCGTCCTCCTCTACTATGTGTTCGGGGTTCAGGATGCCAGCGCCCTGGGCAACATCATGGTGATGAACGGCATGGGCGCCTCCTTTATGGCCCTGTTCGCCCGGGTGGGCGGCGGTATCTACACCAAGGCCGCCGACGTGGGCGCCGACCTGGTGGGCAAGGTCGAGGCCG
>CAYSNK010000094.1:0-6119 GCA_964432375.1 uncultured Oscillospiraceae bacterium
CCTAAAGGCAGGCGGCTCCCAAGCGAAGGAACCTCTGAATCAATGCGCTTTCGGCGCTTTGCGGATTTTTTACCATTGGAAAAACTGTGGGCAAAAATTCGGTGAGCCTCATTTCTGAGGCCCACCGCTTTCATTTGGCTGTTATTTACAACCCTTACAATTTCGATTTTCAGAACTTTAAAGAGAACTGCCGAAGTCAGTGACAATCGCCTGTCCGGTGATGGCCCTGGACTCGTCGCTGGCCAGGAACAGCAGAACGTTGGCCACGTCATCCGGCATACAAGGCTGCACCCGCAGATCAGCGTGCTTTGCCATCTGGCCCAACATTTCCTGATCCATACTCGCGGCGCCGCCAGCCACCATGGGTGTAACGATCGTGCCGGGGCAAATCGCGTTGCAGCGGATGCCCTTGCCGGCAAAACGCACCGCCGTGTGCTTGGTGATGCCCACGATGGCCGCTTTGGAAGCGACATAAGCGGCCCCGCCATAGCCGAACATACCCGCAATAGACGCCAAATTGACGATGGAACCGCCTTCCGCCTCAGCCATCTTTCCCGAAACTTCCCGGATACAGTACATTGTTCCCTTGGTATTTGTGTCAATGATCCGATCCATATCCTGAATGGACACCCGGTCAATGGGCTTCAGCCCCGCTTCCAGCACACCGGCGTTGTTAATCAGAATATCAATTTTCCCATAGGTTTCAATGGTTTTAGCGACCAAATGCCCTACATCCTCCGGCTTGGAAATGTCGGTCACAACAGGGAGAACCTCTCCACCGGCTTCCCGGATCTTTGCGGCAACCTCGTCAAGCTGCGCCTGACGGCGGGCGCTGATAACAACCTTCGCGCCTTCCCTGGCAAACAGGTTGGCTGTGGCGGCCCCAACGCCGGAATTGCCCCCGGTGATAATGGCAACCTTGCCCTTTAATCTATCCATGAATTGTTCCTCCTTTTAAAATTTTTTTGGTTCCATTGCATTGCTGCTATGTGATCTATTATATTATGAAGACTGACGCTTGTCCAGTTGTTCTGCACAATTATCCTCATACTTTTTGGTTGTTTCAACAGTATGCGCCGACGGGTTTTTCAGAAAAATCCCTCGCCGCCAGTTCTTGCCGATTGAATCAGAGTTTCCTTTGTGTCTTTCAAGACAGGGAAAACTTATTATAGCGGCGGTTGTCTCGCGCGAAAATAATAAGGATTGCAGGATTTTTTTGCCCGTGTTATAATAGTATCCCTATAAAAAGCCCATGGGAGAGGCTGCGCCGCCGGAAGTGAAGCCACATAGACATCGGCGCTGGCACAGATTGAATATTCTGTGAAGCGGAGATTTTACAGGAAAACCGGCAGACAGAGAGGTTTCCCGCTTAAATTCCGCGAAAACAACCATACTAATTCCGTACCATTCCACATTCCGCACTGACAGACTGCAATTCAGAACAAGGAGGGGTTCTATGGAACCTGTCGTCCGCAGGCAACTGCTCCCCGGAGTTTGGCTGACCGCGATCCGCACCAAGAAATTTAAAACCGGCTATTTCTCCCTCCACCTGCTGACCCCCCTCCGGGAGGAAACCGCTGCCCCCAACGCGCTGCTTCCCCTGGTGCTCTACCAGGGCACCAAAAGCTGCCCGGATCAGCAGGCCATTTCCAACCGGCTGGAGGAACTGTATGGCGGCGTGGCGGAGCCCTCCATCCGCAAGCTGGGCGAAACCCAGTGCATCGGCTTTGCGGCCAGCTTCCTGGACGATTCCTATGCCCAGGGTGCGCCCATCGCCGCCCAGGGCATCGCCCTGCTGGGGGATCTGCTCCTCCGGCCCAACACCCGGAACGGGCGCTTTCGCAGCGAGTATGTGACCCTGGAAAAGGAAAACCTCCGGGACATGATCGCCGCCCAGGTCAACGACAAGCGCTCCTACGCCACCCAGCGGCTGGTGGAGGAAATGAGCGGCGGGGCGCCCTTCGGCGTCTCCCGCCTTGGCAGGGCGGAAACGCTGGAAAAGCTGAACAACCTGAAGCTGTTCCGGCTCTGGCAGCAGATGATCCTGTCCTGCCCCATAGAGCTCTTCTACTGCGGCTCCCTTCCCCTGAACCGGATCGAGCGGGCCTGGAAAGAGGCCCTCACCGGTCTGCCCCGCCGGGGGGACTACCCCTCCCCCGATGAGGTGCGGCTTGGGATGCCCCGGGAGGTCAAGACCGTCACCCAGCGGCTGGACGTGACCCAGGCCAAGCTCGCCATGGGCTTCCGCACCGGCTGCACTCTGGCTGACCGGGGCTACCCCGCCCTGCTGGTGATGAACGCCCTGTTCGGCGGCAGCACCTGCTCCCGCCTGTTTTCAACTGTGCGGGAAAAGCTGTCCCTCTGCTATTACGCCTCCTCCCAGCTGATGAAGCACACCGGCCTGATGCTGGTGTCCTCCGGCGTGGAACCAGGCAAGCTGGAGCAGGCCAAGGACGAGATCCTGGCCCAGCTGGAGGCCATCCGCCGGGGCGAATTTTCCCAGGAGGAGCTGAACGCCGCCAAGAAGTATGTGAGCAGCAGCCTTCTGGCCGCCAACGATTCCCAGGATCAGCTGGAATCGTTCCTGTTCAGCCAGGTGATTGCCGGCCTGGACTTCGGCCCCTCTGAGCTGGCCTTGCTGGTGGAGGACATCAGCGCCGACCAGGTGGCGGAGGCCGCCCAAGCCGCCAAATTGGACACAATTTACACGCTGCTGGGCCCGGAGGCCGGCGGGGCGCAGGAGGTGGACGCGAAATGACAAAAGCGGAATTTCCCGGCATCGGCGAGACCCTTTGGACAGAGCGGCTCCCCAACGGCCTGACCATCTGCGTGGTTCCCCGCCCGGATTATCAGAAAGCCTTTGCCTTTTTCGCCGCCAACTACGGCGGCATGGACGTGACCTGGCAGGAAAATGGCCGCACCGTCCACACTCCCGCCGGGGTTGCCCACTATCTGGAGCACAAGCTGTTCGACACAAAGGACGGAAACGCCCTCCAGACCCTCACCGCCAACGGCGCCTCCGTGAACGCCTTTACCTCCAACTCCATCACCGGTTACCACTTTTCGTGTACCCAGGGCTTTGAGGACGACCTGCGCACCCTCCTCTCCTTTGTCTCCGTCCCCTATTTCACGGAGGAAAGCGTGGCCAAGGAGCAGGGCATCATCGGCCAGGAGATCCGCATGATTGAGGACAACCCGGAATTTCAGGTCTACTCCAACCTGCTGGCGGCGCTGTACTCCCGGCATCCGCTGCGGGTCTCCGTCCCGGGTACAGTGGAATCCATCTCGAAAATCACCCCGGACATCCTGTACCGCTGCCACAGGGCGTTTTATCACCCCTGCAACATGGTGCTGACCGTGGCGGGAGATGTGAACCCCCGAACCGTCACCGAGCTTGCCCGGGCCGTTCTCCCCGACACGGCCCAGGAGCCGCCGGTTCACGACCTGGGCGGCCTGGAGCCCGCCGGGGCAAACCAGTCCACTTATGAGGTGAGGATGGAGGTCTCCTCCCCCATCTACTATGTGGGCTTTAAGTGCCCCCCGCCTCCCCGAGGCAGGGAGTCCCTGCGGGCCCAGCTGGTGGGTGAGCTGGCCGCCGAGCTGCTCTGCGGCGCCTCCAGCCCCCTCTATGCCCGAATGTACCGGGCGGGCCTTGTCAACAAGACCTTTGGCGCGGAGTTCTGCCTGGAGCCGGGGGCCGCCTTTCTGCTGGCCGGCGGCCAGGGAAAGGACCCGGAAACCGTCCGCCAGATGCTGCTCCAGGAGGCTCGGAAGCTGGCCGCCGGAGAGCTTGACCCCGCCCGCTTTGACCGGGTGCGGCGGGCCTGCTACGGCGCCCGGGTTCGCGGGCTGAACTCCTTGGAGGAAACCTGTATCTCCCTTGCGCGGGACTATTTCGCCGGGGCCTGCTATTTCGACTTTGGCCAGCTCTATGAGCGCATTACGCCGGAGGAGGTTCTCCGCTTCCTGGGGGAAAACATCACCGAAGAGCGCTCCGCCCTCTCCATTGTTTCCCCCAAGGGCGGCGCCTGATTTCCCTCCAACGAAAGGACAATACGACTATGAATCCCATCACTTTCCCCGGGCTGGGGATCACTTTAAACCTGGATCGGGTTGCCTTTACGATCGGCTCCAAGCCGGTTTACTGGTACGGCATCATCATCGCCATTGGTTTCCTGCTGGGGGCCTGGTACGGCAGCCATATCTGCCGCAGCTACGGCATCACCGAGGACAACGTGATCGATATGCTGATTTTCGCCCTGCCCCTGAGCATTATCGGCGCCCGGATCTACTACGTTGTCTTTTATCTGGATCTGTACACCAGGCCGGACGGCTCCTTCGACTGGGCCGAGGCGGTGGCTATCTGGGACGGGGGACTGGCCATCTACGGCGGCATCATCGCCGCAGTGCTCACCGTTGTGGTCTTTTGCCTGGTAAAAAAGCTCTCCATCGGCGCGTTTCTGGACGTGGGGTGCTTCGGCCTCCTGATCGGCCAGGCCATCGGCCGCTGGGGAAACTTCTTTAACCAGGAAGCCTACGGCGCGGAAACCACCCTCCCCTGGCGCATGGGCCTGATTGTGGGGGGAGAACAAATCTACGTCCACCCCACATTCCTCTACGAATGTCTGTGGAACGTGGCGGGCTTTTTCCTGCTGCGGTACATCGCCAGGCATTGGCGCAGGTACGACGGCCAGATCTTCACCATGTATGTGGCCTGGTACGGCCTGGGCCGGTTCTGGATCGAAGGGCTGCGCACCGACAGCCTGTATTTCTTCGGCCTGACCTTCTTCGGGGTTCCCATCCGCACCTCCCAGATGCTGGCGCTGCTGTCTTTTGCGGCGGCAGCCGCCCTGCTGGTATGGCAGCTGGGGTTCCGCAAGCACAGGCCGGAGGATCTGTTTGTCAACCGGGTCACTTTGCCGCCAAAAAAAACAAAGGCGGAGAAAAAGCAAAACAGCAAATAGAGATGATAAGGAGGATCCCTCGATATGGCATCAATTATGGACGGGAAGGCCCTTTCCGTTAAGGTGAAAGGGGAGGTCCGGGAACAGGTGGCCCAAATGAGCCAAAAGCCCGGCCTGGCTGTGATTCTGGTGGGCGACAATCCGGCCTCCCGGGTCTATGTCACCGCCAAGGAAAAGGACTGCGCGGAGTGCGGCATCCGCAGCGTGGAGTACAAGCTGGAGGCCGGCACCTCTATGGAAACCCTTTTAAGCCTGATTGACGGGCTGAACCGCCGCCCTGACATTGACGGCATCCTATGTCAGCTTCCCCTGCCCCGGGGCTTGGACGAGCAGCGGGTGCTGCCCTCCATCGACCCGGATAAGGACGTGGACTGCTTCCACCCCAGCAACGTGGGCCGGATGCTGACGGGGGATTCCGCCTTCCTGCCCTGTACCCCCGCTGGGGTCATGCGCCTGCTGGAGGAGGCCGGGGTAGATCCCTGCGGCAAGCACTGCGTGGTGGTTGGCCGCTCCAACATTGTGGGCAAGCCCATGGGCGTCCTGCTCCTCAAGAAAAACGGCACCGTGACCGTCTGCCACTCCTTTACCCCAAATCTGGCCCAGATTACCCGGCAGGCGGATATCCTGGTTTCCGCCACGGGGAAGGTCAATCTGATCACCGCCGACATGGTGAAGGAGGGCGCTGTGGTGGTGGACGTGGCCATGAACCGGAACGAGGCGGGCAGGCTGTGCGGCGATGTGGATTTCCCCGCCGTCAGTCAAAAAGCCTCCGCCATCACCCCAGTTCCCGGCGGCTGCGGCCCCATGACCCGGGCGATGCTGATGGTAAACGTCCTGACTGCCGCCCGGCTCCACGGGAAATGCTGATGGTTCAGAGGAACCTTATTCCGCAGGAGCCTCGCAGAGTTCCGTCAGCTTGCTGACGGAAAAAGTCAAAATCATAACGAATCCAGGGTCATACGCCTTGGATTCGTTACCTCTCAGCCTGCAAACGTGCGCGCAAAGCGCGTGCGCCGCAGCAGACTGCGAAAGATCGAGAGAGCTTGTTGCGTTTTTCGATAAACTCGCATCCCCGTTTGGATTTTTCCAAACGGGGATGTGTTGCTTATGCAAGAAGGAAGCGGGCAGGACTGCCGCGTCGGTCAGGCCGCCGGT
>CAYSNK010000095.1:0-6024 GCA_964432375.1 uncultured Oscillospiraceae bacterium
CAAAAGTACCTTATTTTCCGTGTTAAAAGAGGGCTTTGCTGTGAAAGCTCCGCGTCACAGCGGATTCCATTCCTCATTCCTCCAGCAAAACCCCGGCCTCCCTCAGGGCGGCCCGAACCCGCTGGAACGCCGCCTCATCCGGGCAGCGGATGGTATGCAGATGGACGCCGTCCGTCAGGAGGGAAAGGGGCTGCGCCTCCTCCCGTTGGCAGCGCTGCATAAACTGGCTCACCTCATAGCGGCTGGAAAGCTCCAGCTTGCCCACCAGCTGGCCATAGACGGGGTGCTCCACCACCACATCCACCACAGTGCAGCCCTGGTCAACAATGCGGTTCAGCTCCTCCTCCATCTGGGCGGAGGTGTGGTTGCAGGCCACGGTGCGAACCAGCGCCGAGGATGTCCGGCCAAGCAAATATCCCCGAGGGGTTGCGGAAATATCCGCTCCCCCGGCCCGAAGCAGGGCCACGTCCCCCACAATGATCTGCCGGCTGACGCCGAACTGATTCGCCAGGACCGTGGCTTTCACCGGCGTTTCGGTCTGACGCAAAACCTCTAAAATTTTATTCCGGCGCTGAAAAGCGTTCATCTTCATCCTCCTTGGCACAGTAATCAATCTTAAGAGCAGTATAGCATAACCGGCAGTTCGGCGCAAGGATTCCCCCGCAGAAAAATCCTTGCATTTGCGGCCCGAATGAGCTAGTATGATACCAGCAGCCAAAGCAAAAGGAGGTACAGCAGCCATGAATCGAGAAGAGGCTTTTGAATTTTTGGACCGCACCGCCCAGGGAATCGCCGCCATGTTCGGCCCCTCCTGCGAGACGCTGGTCCATGACATGGGGGTCCCCAGCCATCCCATTCTCTCCATTTATAACGGCCACGTTTCCGGGCGCTCCGTGGGCTCCACGGTGGACATCCTGGGCACAGACCGGGAGATCGACGACGAGGCCACCCGCACCGACTTCGTAAACCTGCTGGCGACCACCCCCTCCGGGCAGCAGATCAAATCCTCCACCTTTCACATGATCGGCGAGGACTACAATCTGGCCCTGGGCATTAACTTCGACTTCACCTCCCTGGCCTTTGCCAGCCGAACCCTGGGCGGCCTGATCGCCGCCGGGGACGAGCTGAAAAACGCCATGTGGCAGCGGGGGGACGACCATTTGGAGGAGCTTCTGGATGCCTGTCTCACGGCCATCGGCAAGCCCGCCTCCTCCCTGAACCGGAGCGAGCGGATGCGGGTGATCGCGCTGCTCAATGAGCGGGGGGCGTTCGCCTTTCGGAAGAGCGTTCCCTATATTTCTCAGCGGCTGGGGGTCTCCCGTTATACGGTGTACAAATACCTGGCCGAACTAAACGACGCCGCTCCCCTGGATAGGGACTGACCCCCAGGCTCCGCGGCGATAAATGGAGGTAAATCACAATGATGAAATATCAGCAGCAGCTGGAGGCTTATATCTCCGGCAAGGAGCGGGAGCTGGTGGCCGCCACAGCGCGGCTGGTCAACATCCCCAGCACGAAGGGGGAGGCCGCCCCCGGCGCTCCCTTTGGCCCCGGCCCCGCCAACGCCCTGGCCGAGGCGGTGAAGCTGGGGGCGGAATGGGGCCTGTCCTCCGCCAGCTATGACGGCTATGTGGGCACCTTTGACCTGAACGACAGGGAGACAAACCTGCACATCCTCTGCCATCTGGATGTGGTTGACCCCGGAGAGGGCTGGGACACCGACCCCTACACCCTGGCGGAGCAGGACGGCGTCCTCTACGGCCGGGGCGTGGACGACGACAAGGGCCCCGCCGTGATTTCCCTGCTGGCCATGCGCTGCGTCAAGGAGCTGGGCGTTCCGCTGAAGCACAACGCCCGGCTGATTTTGGGCACTGACGAGGAGAGCGGCTCCCAGGATATCGCCTACTATTTCGCCCGGGAGCCCTACGCCCCCTACACCTTCTCTCCCGACGCCGAATTTCCGGTGATCAACATCGAAAAGGGCAGCTACAAGCCTGTGATCTCCGCCCGGTGGGAGGAGGAAACCGCCCTGCCCCGGGTTCAGAAGATTGACGGCGGCATCCGCATCAATGTGGTGCCCCCCATCGCCGGGGCGGTTGTCCTGGGGCTGACAGTCCCGGATCTGACCTCCGGAGCGGAAGAAATTTCCGAGGCCACCGGCGCGAGGTTTACCCTGGAGGACATTGAGGGCGGGGTTCGGATCACCTCCCTGGGGGAGAACGCCCACGCCTCCTCTCCCGACGCCGGCATCAACGCCATTACCGCCCTGCTGACCCTGCTGGCCGGGCTGCCCCTGGCGGACTGCCCCTCCACCTCCGCCATCCGGGGGATGAACCGGCTGTTCCCCCACGGCGACAACTCCGGCAAGGCCCTGGGCATCGCCCAGGAGGATCAGATCTCCCACGACCTGACCCTGACGCTCTCCCTGCTCCGGTTGGACGAAGGGGGATTTTCGGCGCAGTTTGACTCCCGGGTGCCCATCTGCGCCAATGAGAAAAACTGCAAGCAGATCTGCGAGGCCGCCTGCGCCGCCCAGGGCTTTGCCTGCAAGGGCGAGCTGAACCCGCCCCATCACACCCCCGCCGAATCCCCCTTTATCCAGACCCTGCTGAAGTGCTATGAGAATTACTCCGGACGGAAGGGCTTCTGCCAGGCCATCGGCGGCGGCACCTATGTTCACGGGATTCCCGGCGGCGTTGCCTTTGGCGCGGGGAACCTGGACTTTGACTCCCACCTCCATGCCGCCAACGAGCGGGCCAGGATTTCCAGTATGCTGATGGCGGCCAAGATTTACGCCCAGGCCATCATCGAGCTCTGCGGGGAATAAGCCGTGGGCTCTGACACCATCGCGGCCATAGCCACCGGCACAGGCCGCACCGCCATCGGTATTCTCCGTCTGTCCGGCCCCGGGGCCATTTCCGCCGTGGAGCGGGTCTTTACCCCGCTGGGCGGCCCGCCCTTCTCCCGGCGGCCCGACCGGCTGCTGGTGCTGGGCACCCTCCGTGACCGGGAGGGCCGCCCCATCGACCGGTGCATGGCCACCCTGTCCCACGGCCCCGGAAGCTACACCGGCGAGGACACCTGCGAGCTGCAATGCCACGGCTCCCCCGCCGTGCTGTCCGCCGCCCTGGATGCCCTGTTTGCCCTGGGGGTGCGCCAGGCCGGGCCGGGGGAGTTCACCAGGCGGGCCTTCCTGAACGGGCGTCTGGATCTGACCCAGGCGGAGGCGGTGATCGACCTGATCGACGCCCAGTCTGCGGCGGCGGCCCGAAACGCCGCCGGGCAGCTTTCCGGCTCCCTCCGCCGCAGGCTGGACGGCATTTATGACAGCCTGTTGAATGTCTCCGCCCACTTCGACGCGGTACTGGATTATTCCGATGAGGATCTGGAGCCCTTTGAAGCGGAGGAGATCCGGGCCGTCATCCGGAGCGGCCTCCGGCAGCTTGAGGGGCTCCTTGCCACCGTCCGCCGGGGGCGGCAGTTGAAAACCGGCATCCCCTGCGCCATTGTGGGGGCCCCGAACGCGGGGAAATCCTCCCTGCTCAACGCCCTGCTGGGCTATGACCGGGCCATCGTCACGGAACTCCCCGGCACCACCCGGGACACGCTCCAGGAAACCCTGGAGCTGGGAGGGCTCCTCCTCCGGCTCACCGACACGGCGGGCCTGCGGGAGGCGGAGGATCGGGCGGAGCAGTTGGGAGTGGAGCGCAGCCGCCGGGCGCTGGAGCAGGCGGAGCTTGTGCTGGCCGTGGTGGATGGCAGCCGCCCCCTTTCCCCCCAGGATGAGGCAGCCCTGGCGCTGGCCCGGCGGGGGGAGCGCGTGATCTGCGTGGTGAACAAGTCCGATCTGGGCATCGGCCTGGATACCCGGGCCCTCTCCGCCCGGTTTCCCCGGCTGGTTGTCCTCAGCGCCGTCACCGGCCATGGGCTGGACAAGCTGGAGGAGGCCATTCACTCCTTTTACCCCGCCGGAGCCCAGGCGGAGGACGGGGAGCTGCTGACCAATCTCCGCCAGGCGGAGGGCGCGGCCCGGGCCAGGGATGCCCTGCTTCGGGCGCAGCGGGGCCTGGAGGAGGGCATGACCCCGGACGGCCTGCTGGCCGACGTCGAGGATGCCCTGGCTGCCCTGGGGGAGATCACCGGCCGGATCGTCACAGAGGACGTCACCAACCGCATCTTTGAGCGCTTCTGCGTGGGGAAATAGCCGCCGGCTTCTGCGGCAGAAACAACCGGCAATCGGAAATTCCACCCTGCCGGAACAGGAATACACCTGTCCCGGCAGGGGATTTTTCTGCCCCGCCCGTTTCTATATGATTTTTGGATAAGTGACATAAAAACTGTCTATTGCCGTCAGCTTTTAAAATATGGTATACTTTGTAATATGTCGAACTGTGGGTTTCGACGGAGTTTGAGAGAATGAATTGCGAAAAGG
The DNA here is from genome assembly GCA_964432375.1 of uncultured Oscillospiraceae bacterium. Classification (GTDB taxonomy): domain Bacteria; phylum Bacillota; class Clostridia; order Oscillospirales; family Oscillospiraceae; genus JAJQBJ01. The sequence continues at coordinate 4,433 of CAYSNK010000095.1, forward strand.
AGGTTGCCCGTATGGGTTATTTTGTGCCAACTGCCAGGGCGAATGACATTTTGTCCCAGTTGAGAAAAACCTATTCCGTGTACGCGCCCAAGCGTTTCCCCAAGCAGGGCCGCTACTCTGACACCGACATCATCCGCTATGCCGAGGTCACCTCTGTGGAGGAGATCGAGTATCAGCAGAAGTCCGACTATCCTGCGAAAGAGGTGATCAACCCCATCCAGGAGGCCATCTTCTACTTTACGGAGGATGAATACCGCGCCAGCAAAGCCCCCAGGAAGCCGATCCTGCTCCTGGCCCGCCCCTGCGACATCAACGCGCAGAAGATTCAGGCCCGTATCTTCGCGGGCAACGGCGGCTTTTCCGACCTGTATTACCTGCGGATGCGGGAGCTTGTGAAGTTTGTCCTGATGGAGTGCCCCGGCGGGGACGACACCTGCTTCTGCTGCTCCATGGGCGCCAACCGGACCGACGATTACTGTATGGCCCTCCGGTTTGAGGAAACCGGCGTTCAGGTCTGTGTGAAGGAGCCCGCCTTCGCCCCCTATTTCGAGGGCTGCGGCCAAAACGACTATACCCCCGCCTTCGTGGAGGAAAACGAGCTGAAGGTCGATCCTCCGGTGATCGACGATGTGGAGGTGCTCAACGCCCTGAAAAAGCACCCCATGTGGCGGGAATTTGACGGGCGCTGCATCTCCTGCGGAAGCTGCACCGTGGCCTGCTCCACCTGCACCTGCTTCACCACCCGGGACATTATCTATGGCGACAACCCCAACGTGGGCGAGCGCCGCCGGGTCACCGCCTCCTGCCAGATTGCGGGCTATGACCAGATGGCGGGCCAGCGGGAAATGCGGGCCACCGCCGGCGACCGTATGCGCTATAAAATGCTGCACAAATTCCGCGATTATGACGCGAGATTCCATGAGGGCAATATGTGTGTCGGCTGCGGCCGCTGCACCCATCGCTGCCCGGAAATGATCTCCATTTCTGCCACCGTCCGCAAGATGAGCGCGGCGGTTCAGGAGATTCGCGCCCAGCTGGGCAAGTAAGGAGAGGGGAAGAATCATGTATAATCCATTACAGCCTCAGGCTTGTGAAATTCTGTCTGTCAACCGGGAGACCGAGCACGAGTGGACCTACCGCGTGAAGTCCGGCGCCAAGCCCCAGCCCGGCCAGTTTATGCAGCTTTCCATCCCCAAGATCGGGGAAGCTCCCATCTCTGTCTCCGCTTACGGCGAGGATTGGCTGGAGTTCACCATCCGCAACGTGGGCAAGGTCACCAACGAAATCTTCACCAAGGTTCCCGGGGACAACCTGTTCCTCCGGGGCCCCTACGGAAAGGGCTGGCCCCTGGAGCAGTTCGCCGGCAAACACATGGTGGTCGTCACCGGCGGCACCGGCCTGGCTCCCGTCCGCGCCATGCTGAACCAGTTCTTCACCGGCGCCATCCCCACAGAGAGCGTCACCCTGATCTCCGGCTTTAAGAATGAGGCGGGCATCATGTTTAAGCCCGAGCTGGAAACCTGGAAAACCAGGTTCCACACCATCTATGCCCTGGACACCGACCCCAAGGAGGGCTGGCGCACCGGCTTTGT
>CAYSNK010000096.1:0-6019 GCA_964432375.1 uncultured Oscillospiraceae bacterium
CCGCCCCGGCGCCGCTTCGATGGGAAAGGGATTATTCGGCGGGCATCAGGCTTGCGATTGCCGCCTCGATTTCCTGATGACGCTGTTCCGCGACCATCGCCTGCGTGATATAGGTTCCGTTCTCATCATAAGCCTCGGACTCCGGAATCTTTTCCACCCGGCAGGCGCAGACCTTGTACTCAGGGATTCTTGCGAAGGTATCCAGGGCGGCATTGGTCAGCCAGTTGGCATCGCCGTCGGGGAAGTGGAAGGGCATCCAGGTCTCGCCAGGGCTGGTCTTTTCAGAAACCCGGGCCTCAGAGGTGATGACCCCTCTGCGGGAGCGGACGCGGACGCGCTCTCCGTTGACAATGCCCAGGGCTTTCGCGTCCTCGGAGTTGATTTCGATGAAGGAATTGCCGGAAATCTCCATCAGGCCGGGGGTGCGGCCGGTCATCGCCCGGGTGGTGTAGTGATACAGGATGCGGCCGGTGGTCAGCATCAGAGGATACTCCTCATCCGGCAGCTCGTTTGCGGGGACATAGACGGTAGGATAGAGCCAGCCCAGTCCGCGGGTGAATTTCCCAACGTGCATGATGGGCGTTCCGGGATGCTCCTTGGTGGGGCAGGGCCACTGGAGATACTGACCGTCGGTGTTGTCCAGGCGCTGGTGGCTCATGCCGTGGAAGGACGGGGTCAGCTCCGCCATCTCGTCGAAAATCTCGGCGGCGGTGAGGGTAGGCTGAGGATAGCCCATCCTGCGCATCAGGTCACAGATGATGTCGGTGTCCAGGCGCATATTGCCGGGCACGGTGATGGCCTTGCGGACTCGCTGGACGCGGCGCTCGGTATTGGAGAAGGTGCCCTCCTTCTCGGCGTAGGCGCGGCCGGGCAGGATGACATCCGCCAGCTGGGCAGTCTCGGTCATAAACAGCTCCTGGATCACGAAGAAGTCCAGGCTCTTCAGCGCCTTCAGGATGTGGTTGGTGTCCGGGTCTGTGACCACAGGGTCCTCGCCGTAGATGTACAGGCCCTTTACCTCCCCCCGGATCGCGGCGGGGAACACATCGGTTGCGTGGAGGCCGATTTCGCCGGGCAGTTCCACACCCCAGGCTTTCTCAAACTTGGCGCGGATCTCGGGGTTTGTCACGCTCTGATAGCCGGGGAACGCGTTGGGCATCGCGCCCATGTCGCAGGCGCCCTGCACGTTGTTCTGGCCCCGGAGGGGATTCACGCCGCAGCCGGGCTTGCCCAGCTTGCCGACCAGCATGGCCATATTGGACATGGACATCACGCCCTCGGTGCCGGTGGAGTGCTCCGTTACGCCCAGGCAATAGATAATGGGGGCCTTTTCCGCCGTGGCGTAGATGCGGGCGGCGGTGCGCAGATCATCGGGGTCGATGTGGCAGATTTCGCCAACCTTTTCCGGGGTATACTCCGCCACGATCTGCTTCAGTTCCTCATAGCCCTCGGTGCGCTCCGCGATGAAGGCTTCGTCAATCAGGCCCTCCTCGATCATGATATGGCACATACCGTTGGCAAAAGCAATATTGGTGCCGGGGCGGAGCTTCAAATGCACATCGGCCTGCTTGGACAGGTCAATATCCCGGGGGTCCACCACGATCAGCTTGGCGCCGTTCCGAACAGCCTCCCGGATCTGCATACCCACCACAGGATGCGCCTCTTCCGGATTGGAGCCCACCAGCATAATGGCATCCACATCGTGGGTGATGTCATAGATGGGGTTGGTCATGGCGCCGGAGCCAAGGGTCTTTGCCAGGCCCGCCACGGAAGCGGAGTGGCAGACGCGGGCGCAGTTGTCGGTATTGTTGGTGCCGAAGCAGGTGCGCACCATCTTCTGCACCATGTACACATCCTCGTTGGGAGAGCGGGAGCAGGCAAAGCCGGCCAGGGCGTTGGGCCCGTATTCCTTCTTGATCTGCATGAATCTGGAGGCCACCAGATCCAGCGCCTCGTCCCAGCTCGCCTTGCGGAACTTGCCGGTGGCGGGATCTTTGATCAGCGGGTCTGTGATGCGGTCGCCGGACATGACGAATTTATAGGAACCGAAGCGGCCCTTGACGCAGAGCCTTTTGTGGTTGGAGGGGCCGTCCGCCGCCTCGACCCCCACGATCTTGTTGTTCTTGACCAGCAGGTCATACTGGCAGCCAACGGCGCAGTGGGGACAGGTGGTGCGGGTGCGGGTGATTTCCCACTCCCGGTATTTGCGCGCCTCCTTCTTGAAGAGGGCCCCGGTGGGACAGGCTTCGGCACAGTTGCCGCAGGATTCGCAGTTTGTCTCCTTCCAGTCCTCCCCAAAGGGGGCGTTGATAACGTTGAACATCCCGGTTTTGTTCACATGGATGGCGCCCCGTCCGGCGACCTTGGAACAGGTGCTGACGCAGCGCTGGCAGTGGATGCACAGCTCCGGGCGATAGCCCAGGAAGGGATGGGCCGTCTTTGCGGGGGCCTCGATCTGATAGCGGGTTCCCTCGTAGGTGGTGTGATAGACGCCGTAGTCGTTGCACACCTTTTGCAGTTCGCAGACGCCGTTGGAGGCGCAGGAGAAGCAGTCCTGGTGGTGGTTGGACAGCAGCAGGTTCAGCGCGCTGCGGCGGGCGGCGATCACCCGCTTGCTCATGGTGTGGATCACCATGCCCTCCTCCGCCTTCGTGTTGCAGGCGGTGGGCAGCTTTTCCATGCCCTCGACCTCAACCACGCACACGCGGCAGGAGCCCACATTGTTGACGTGCTTCAGATAGCAGAGGGTGGGAATCTGAATCCCGTTGTGTTCACAGGCAGAGTAAATCGTATAGCCTTCGGGAACCTGAAGCTGCTTCCCATCAATGGTAATATGAATCATCAGTCTCTTCCTCCTTTCAGGACGCCGCAGCCGAAGTGGTCGCAGCGCAGGCAGCGCCCGGCCTCCTGCATCGCTTCTTCAAATGTATAGGGATTTTCCACATGGTCGAAGTCATGCTTGCGGAGATAAGCAGGGCGCTCGGTGATGTTGGCCCGGCCGGTCTGCTGCCGGTTATTCTCCCGGGGCAGCGGGGCCTCCGCTTCGCAGGGCTGTTTATGATGATAGCCCAGATATTCGTCAATGTTCCGGGCCGCCACTTTCCCGGCGGCGATGGCGCGGATTGCGGTGGCGGGAGCGGTCTGGCAGTCGCCGCCCACGAACACGCCGGGCATTCCGGCAACCTCGGTGTCCAGGCCGGCCTGGAACACCCCCCGGTTTGCGGGGATTCCAAACTCCTCAAAGGGCTTGGAGACAATGTCCTGGCCGACGGCGATCAGGATCTGGTCACAGGAAATGCGCATGGGCGGCTTTTTCGCGTCCAGAGGGCTGGGCCGGCCGGCCTTGTCGTAGGGGCCGATCATCTGAGGCTGCACCATCAGGGCGGCGCAGTTGCCCAGGGCATCCTTTTCAATGGACTTGGGAGCCTGCAGGGTCATCAGCTCGATGCCCTCCATGATGGCGGACTCGATCTCGGAATCCAGGGCGGTCATGTCCTCCTGACGGCGGCGGTAGACGATGCGCACGTCCTTGGCGTTGCAGCGCATGGCGCTTCTGGCCGCGTCCATTGCCACGTTGCCGCCGCCGATGATACAGACGGTCTTTCCGGTGTAGTCGGGACGGTTGCCCTTGCCCACGCGATCCAGCATCTCAACGGCGGACTCCACATTTCCGGCGTCCACGCCCTCCAGACGGAGCTTCTTGCCCACCTGGGCGCCGATGGCCACGAACATGGCGTCGTGGGCGCTGCGGACGGCCTGAACCTTCTCTGCGGTATCAATGTGGGTGTTGTACTTCACCTCAATGTCGCCCACAGAGAGGATGGCCCGGATGTCCTCGTCCAGACGATCCTTGGGGAACCGGTAATTGGGGATGCCATAGCGGAGCATCCCGCCCAGAGCGGGCTGACGCTCGTAAATGACGACCTTGTGGCCCATGAGCGCCAGGAAATACGCGGCAGTCAGACCGGCGGGGCCGCCGCCGATGATGCCGATGCTCTTGCCGGTGGAGGGCAGATGCCGGGGCACCGCCACCTGATCTGCGGGGATCTGATCCACCGCGTACTTTTTCAGGCCGCGGATGTTGACCGCGTCGTCCAGCAGGCGGCGGCGGCAGCGGCTTTCGCAGGGGTGCTCGCAGATCATCGCGCAGGCGGTGGGCAGGGGGTTGTCCTTGCGGATCAGGTTGATGGCCCCGGCGTAATCCCCCTGGCCGACCAGGGCGATATAGCCGGGAATGTCTACATGGGCAGGACACAGGTTGATACAGGGGATCTTCTGCCCCACATCGGCGGGGCAAAGGTGCTGCTTGATATGGCTCTCATACTCAATGCGGAAGCTGTCAAGCCCCTTCAGCACCTCGTCGGCGGACTGATAGCCGATGGCGCAGTCGGCGGTGTCCCGGATAATCGTGGCAAGCTCGCGCATCTCTTCCAGGGTATCCATGGTTGCGTTGCCGTCCAAAATCCGCTTCAGCATTATGGAAAGCTGGGGCAGACCGTCGCGGCAGGGCACGCATTTGCCGCAGGTCTGGTTCATGGAGGACAGAAGAAGAGAATACTGCACCGTCAGCGGGCAGGTTCCGGGCGGATAACTCTTGACCTTGCTGATGAATGTCTCCAGCAAGGAGCCGATCTTCGCATCGCAGTTGTGCGGATCGGTCAAATAAATCTTGCTCATCTTTAAACCCCTCTTGCTTATATTGATTTCTTGTGGTATAATCAGAAAAGCTGATAAATTGATTAGGTTTTCTGATATGCTCACATTATATAATTTTTATTGTATAAAATCTAGTCCTTTTGCAAAAAACGATTCATTATTTTTGTTATTTTCAACAAAGGGGGCCTCCGCGATGGATTTTAAACACCTGCAATCCTATTCCGCCGTTGTAAAATACCGCAGCTTTACGAAGGCGGCCCAGAAAACCGGGATCTCTCAGCCCACCATCAGTTCCCATATCCAGCAGTTGGAAACCGAGCTGGAAACCCGGCTGATCCTCCGCACGACCAAATCGATCAAGCTGACCCAATGCGGCGAGGAGCTGTATCAGTACGCCCAGAGCGTGCTGGACAACCGGGACCGCCTGCTGCGGCGGTGGAACAGCAGTACGAAAAATGTGATCCACCTGGGGGTTTCCACCATTCCCTCGGCCTATATTCTGCCGGAGACGCTCCCCGCCTTCCAAAAGGAGCACCCCGATGTCCGGTTTACCATCCATCAGAGTGACAGCCACGGCGTGGCGGAGGGGCTGCTGAGCGGCGGCTTTGACCTCGGCATCATCGGCATGGATTATCAGGATGACCGGGTTGTCTGTACCCCGTTCTGTCAGGATCGCATGGTGCTGATCACCCAAAATTCCCCCCACTTCGCGGCGCTTCTGGCGGAGGACGCCTCCCCCGGGGAGCTGATCGCCCGGCACCCGGTGATCCTCCGGGAAAACAGCGGCGGGGGCCGGAAACAGAAGGACCGGATCATCGCCGCCTTTGGCTTTTCGGAGGAGGACGTGCAGATCGTTGCCCGGCTGAATGACCAGGAGGCCATCAAAAACCTGGTTGCCAGCGGGTTGGGAATTTCCGTCGTCTCCCAGCGGGCGGCGCGGAAGTTCATTGAAAGCGGCCTGCTCCTCAGCTTCGCGCTGCCCGATGCCCTGGCGGAACGCAGCTTCTATCTGATGACCCGCAGCGACGGGCTGCCGAATCAAAACGCGGCAGATCTGCGGAGCTTTATCCTGCGGCAGTACCGGGCGGAGCCGGAAAGCGGTACGCCGGATTTTGCCCGGCGGAACGGGTAGATATCTCGAGGACAATATGATATAATAGCAATAGCCGCATAGCGGCTATTCTCGAAAATGCAAGCATTTTCTCGAATTTAGGCGACTCGTGCCACCAAAAGGTGGCCACTCGCTGCCTTTGCGCGAATAGCGGAAGATGCCATTCGGCCACGCGGCACAGCCTGCTGCAGCGCATGGTGACAAAAGGAACCGAATAGAGGAAGATATGTATGTCAAAAAAATCGAAGGACG
>CAYSNK010000097.1:0-5940 GCA_964432375.1 uncultured Oscillospiraceae bacterium
AGCAGGGGCCTGCCGCAAATTTCTGTTTTGCGGCAGGCCCCTATTATCTCTGTACCTGGAATTATTCGATGGTGATCAGCAGCTCTCCGGCCTTGACGTTGTCCCCCTCTTTGATCAGAACCTGGGAAACCTTTCCGCTCATGCGGGCGACAATGGAAGTTTCCATCTTCATGGCCTCGATCACGACCAGAATCTGGTTGGCCTCAACCTCATCCCCAACCTTGACGTTGACCTTGGACACCATGCCGGGAATGGAGGCGCCCACCTGGCTCTTGTCCTCGGGGTCTGCCAGCGCAACCTGCTTGATGGAGGAAGCGGCGGCGGGGTCCGGCACGGCCACCTGGCGGCGCATCCCGTTCAGCTCGAACTCCACATTGCGGGTGCCGTCCTCGTTCAGCTCGCCCAGGCCCAGATACTTGATGACCAGGGTCTTGCCGTCCTCGATGTTGATCTTGTTGGTCTCGCCCAGGGCCATGCCGTTGAAGAACACATGGGAGCCCATGCGCATCAGATAGCCGTACTCCTTGGCGTGCTCCCAGAACTCCTTCACCACCTTGGGATAGAAGCAATAGGCAATGACCTGCTTCATATCCGTCTTGGGGCAGAATTCCTCCACTTCTTTCCATGCCTTGTCAAAGTCCACAGGCTCCAGCAGCTCCCCGGGGCGGCAGGTGATGGGCTTTTCTCCCTTGAGGACGATCTTTTGCAGATCCTCCGGGAAGCCCCAGGCGGGCTGGCCCATCATGCCCTTGAAGTAGGATACCACGGAGTCGGGATAGGACAGGTCCGCGCCCTTGGTGCAGATATTTTCCGGGGTCAGGTCGTTCTGAACCATGAAGATGGCCAGGTCGCCCACCATCTTGGAGGAGGGGGTCACCTTCACGATATCGCCCAGCATATCGTTGACCTTTTTATACATCTCCTTGACCTCGTTGAACCGGGCCCCCAGGCCCAGGGAGATCACCTGGGGCTGCAGGTTGGTGTACTGGCCGCCGGGGATCTCATAGCGGTAAATATCGGTGACCGGGCTGGTGAGGCCGTGGTCAAAGCTGGCATAGCGCAGGCGGACGTCTGCCCAGTAGTCGGTCAGCTTTTGCAGCTCGTTCAGATCCAGGCCGGTGTCCCGCTCGGTGCCCTCCAGGGCGGCCACGACCGCGTTCATAGAGGGCTGGCTGGTCAGGGAGGACATGGAGGAGATGGCGGTGTCCACAATGTCTACTCCCGCCTCGGCCGCCATCAGCAGGGTGGCAACCTGGTTCCCCGTGGTGTCGTGGGTGTGCAGGTGGATGGGCAGGCCCACCTCCTGCTTCAGCGCGTAGACCAGCTTCTTGGCCGCGTAGGGCTTCAGCAGGCCGGACATATCCTTGATGGCCAGGGTGTGGGCTCCCCGCTTTTCCAGCTCCTTGGCCATATTGACATAATAACTCAGGGTATATTTGTCGTTGGCGGGGTTCAGGATGTCGCCGGTGTAGCACATGGTGGCCTCGCAGATCTTGCCCTGCTTGATCACCTCGTCCATGGCAACCTCCATGCCGGGAATCCAGTTCAGGGAGTCGAACACCCGGAACACATCAATGCCGCTCTTGGCGGACTCCTTGACGAACTCCCGGATCAGGTTGTCGGGATAGTTGGAATAGCCCACGGCATTGGCCCCCCGGAGGAGCATCTGGAACGGGATGTTGGGGATCTTCTCCCGGAGTTTTTCCAGGCGCTCCCAGGGGTCCTCATGGAGGTAGCGGTAGGCCACGTCAAAGGTGGCGCCGCCCCACATCTCCAGGGAGAAGCAGTCGGAGAGAATATCCGCCGTCCCATCCGCGCCCTTGAGCATATCCCGGGTGCGCATCCGGGTGGAGAGCAGGGACTGGTGGGCATCCCGCATGGTGGTGTCGGTGATCAGCAGCTTTTTCTGATCCAGTACCCATTTTTTCACCGCCTCGGGGCCCTGTTTATCCAGGATCTGCTTGATGCCGGCCCGGGGCTTTTCGTGGGCGGGCTGGGGGAAGCGGGGGGTGTCATACTGGTGGCGCTCCGCGTTGGGGGCGGCAACCTGGATATTGGCGATGTACTTCAGCACCCGGGTGGCGCGGTCGCCGGATTCCTCGATCTCAAAGAGCTCCGGCGTGTCGTCGATGAACTTGGTATGGCACTGGCCGGCATGGAACTTGGGATGGTGGAGGATGTTGGTGATGAAGGGGATATTGGTCTTGACGCCCCGGATATGCACCTCGTTGATGGCCCGGGCAGCCTTGCGGCAGGTCCCCAGGAACGTGTTGTCCGAAGCGGTGACCTTAACCAGCAGGGAGTCGTAGTAGGGAGAAATGGTGGTGCCGGTTCCGGCGTTTCCGCCATCCAGACGGACGCCAAAGCCGCCGCCAGAGCGGTAGGCGGTGATTTTCCCGGTGTCCGGCGCGAAGTTATTCTTGGGGTCCTCCGTCGTGACCCGGCACTGGATGGCATAGCCCCGGATCTGGACGTCGTCCTGGCTCTGCAGGCCGATCTCCGGGGTGGACAGCGGATAGCCCTCCGCCACCAGGATCTGGGCCCGCACCAGGTCGATGCCGGTGACAACCTCCGTCACCGTATGCTCCACCTGGATGCGGGGGTTCATCTCGATGAAGTAATGGTGGCCCTCCCGGTCAACCAGGAACTCCACAGTGCCTGCGGAAACATAGCCCACGCTCTTGGCGATCTTCACCGCGTCCTGCCGCAGGGCGTCGATGGTGTCCTTGGGCACGGACCAGGCAGGGGCAAACTCCACCACCTTCTGGTAGCGGCGCTGGAGGGAGCAGTCCCGCTCGCCAACGTGGTAAACATGGCCGTATTTATCCGCCAGGATCTGAACCTCGATGTGCTTGGGCTCCACCAGGAACTTTTCGATGAAGATGTCGTCGTTGCCAAAGGCTTTCTTGGCCTCCCCCTTCACCAGTTCAAAGGCGGGCTTCACCTCCTCCGGCGTTTCGCAGCGGCGCATTCCCCGGCCTCCGCCGCCGGCAGCGGCTTTCAGGATCACGGGGAAGCCAAAGGAGATCGCCTTTTCCAGCGCCTCATCCGCGTCCTTCAAGGGTTCCGTGCAGCCGGGGATGATGGGCACGCCGCAGGAAATGGCGGTTGCCTTTGCCGCCAGCTTATCCCCCATCTGCGCCAGCACATCGGAGGGCGGGCCGATAAAGGTGATGCCCGCCTGCTCGCAGGCCCGGGCGAAATCGGCGTTTTCCGAGAGGAAGCCGTAGCCGGGATGGATGGCGTCCACCCCCCGGCGCTTTGCCAGGTCAATGATGCCGGCAATGTCCAGATAGGCGCCCAGAGGACTCTGGTTTTCGCCAATCAGATACGCCTCATCCGCCTTGATGCGGAAAAGGGAGTTGGTATCCTCGTTGGAATACATGGCCACCGTATGCAGACCCAGGTCATAGCACGCGCGGAAGATACGGATCGCAATCTCGCCGCGGTTCGCGGCAAGGACTTTGTTAAACGTATGCACTGCCATTTCTTTCATCCTTTCTTAACTTTGGAGCAAAGGCCCGCTTCTGAGGGGACTTTTGCGTTTCAACCTTTTTTTATTATATCCCTCTGCTTTGGGAGTTGCAAATCTTTTTTACAATTTTACCATACGGGACTTTGGTAATTTTTTTGCTGTCCAACCCCCGGTTTTTCCCCGATTGGTATCGTTTTCAATCCGATTTTTTGTTATCGGTAACGGTATCATCCGGCTTCGTAATTCATTTTCGGCGGCTTTTTTCCGGATTCTCCGTTTAATTTTCAGCAAATTGACGAAATACATTCTTCCCTCCTATCCCCTTTTGCTTTTTGGCCGGATGTGGTACACTGTATCCATCCGTTTTGCGGGAAGGAGGCCGTATGATGCCGTTTGCGCCGTCTGATCCCATCACCGCTCTCCCCGGGATCGGCCCCGCCCGGGCGGGCAGCCTGGAAAAACTGGGGCTTGACACCGTGGGCGGCCTGCTGTCCTGGTTCCCCCGGAATTATGAGGATCGCCGCCGGGCCGCCACCATTCGGGACGCGGAGCCGGGCGCCGCCGTCTGCATCGCCGCCATGGTTGCCTCCCAGCCCCATCCGGTTCGCATCCGGGCCGGGCTGGAGCTTATGAAGGTCAAGGCCGTGGACGACACCGGCGTGTTGGAGCTGACCTTCTTCAATCAGTCCTACCTGAAAAAATCCCTGGCGGTGGGAGAGTCCTATATTTTTTACGGCACCGTGGAGCAAACCGGCAGCCGTAAATCTATGACCAATCCGGTCTTTGAGCCGGAGGCCGCCGCCGGGCAGTTCACCGGAACCATTGTGCCCATCTACCCTCTGACAGCGGGAATCTCAAACAAGCTGCTGGCGGGCTGCATCCGCCGGGTGCTGGAGGCGGGGGTTGCCATCCCGGAGGAGCCTCTGCCGGAGGCGGTTCGCAGAGAATACGGGTTAGTTGGCCTGGAAACCGCCTACCGCTGGATTCACTGCCCCTCCTGCCCGGAGCAAATTGAAGCGGCCAGGCACCGGCTGATCTTTGAGGAGCTGTTCTTTCTCTCCATCGGGCTGTCCCGCCTGAAAGGGCGGCGGGATCACGCCCGGGGGCCTGTCTGCGGCAGAGGCTCGCTGGAGGAGTATATGGCCTGCCTCCCCTTTTCCCTGACCGGCGCCCAGCGGCGGGCAGCGGAGGAATGTGCCGCCAACCTGCGCAGCGGCACCCCCATGAACCGGCTGATTCAGGGCGACGTGGGCTCCGGCAAAACCGTGGTGGCGGCGGCGGCGGTCTATCTGGCCGCCAGGAGCGGCTATCAGTCCGCCCTGATGGCCCCCACGGAAATCCTGGCCGAACAGCATTACCGCACCCTGTCCTCCCTGCTGGAGCCCGCCGGAATCCGGGTTTCCCTGCTGACCGGCAGCACCCGGGCCAAGGAGCGGCGGGAGTTGGACGAGCGGCTTCGGCTGGGCATGGTTGACCTGCTCATCGGCACCCACGCCCTGATCTCGGATTCGGTGGCATTTTCCGCCCTGGGGCTGGTCATCACGGACGAACAGCACCGATTCGGGGTCCGCCAGCGGGCAGCGCTGACCGGAAAGGGCCTCCACCCCCATGTGCTGGTCATGTCCGCCACCCCCATCCCCCGGACCCTGGCCCTGATCATTTACGGCGATCTGGATATCTCCGTCATTGACGAGCTGCCCCCCGGCCGCCAGCCTGTGGACACGTTCCGGGTCCACAGCGACAAGCGCCGCCGGATGTATGGGTTTGTCCGCAAGCAGGTGGAGGAGGGGCACCAGGTCTATATTGTCTGCCCCGCCGTGGAGGAGACTTCTGAGGCCGGCCCCGCGGCCTGGGCCGGGCAGGAGCTGAAATCCGTCACGGAATTATACAGGGAACTGCAAGGGCACGTTTTTCCCGACTTGCGGGTGGACTTTGTCCATGGTAAAATGAAACCCGCCCATAAGGAGCGGGTTATGGCCGCCTTCGCCGCCGGAGAAGTGGATATCCTGGTGTCCACCACCGTCATAGAAGTGGGGGTGGATGTGCCCAACGCCACGCTGATGATCGTGGAGAACGCGGAGCGGTTCGGCCTCTCCCAGCTGCACCAGCTGCGGGGCCGGGTCGGGCGAGGCAGCGCGAAGAGCTACTGCGTCCTGGTGTCCGACGCCAAAAACGAGGAGGCGATCCGGCGGTTTCAGGTGCTATGCACCTCCAACGACGGTTTCCGGATTTCCGAGGAGGATCTAAAGCTCCGGGGGCCGGGGGACTTTTTCGGCTCCCGCCAGCACGGTCTGCCGCAGCTGAAGGTGGCCGACCTGGCCGGAGACACCCGGGTGCTCAAGGAGGCCCAGGACGCCGCCCGGCAGATCCTGGCCGGAGATCCGGAGCTGGAACAGGCGGAGCATGGGCTGATCCGTCAGAAAGTCCTGGCGCTGTTTGAGGATAATCCCGATATTTTTAACTAA
>CAYSNK010000098.1:0-5929 GCA_964432375.1 uncultured Oscillospiraceae bacterium
GCGGCCTTCATGTGGTCGATGTGGGAGTGGACGCCGCCGTCGCTCAGAAGGCCCATGATATGGACCGCTTTGTCCGCGTCCCGGGCGGCGGTCATGGCGGACTTGTAGGCGGGGTTTTCAAAGAAACCCCCGTCGGTGATGGCCTTGGAGATCTTGGGCAGATCCTGGAACACCACCCGGCCGGCGCCGATGTTGGTGTGGCCCACCTCGCTGTTGCCCATCTGGCCGTCGGGCAGACCTACGTCAAGCCCGGAGGCGGAGAGGCGGGAGAAGGGATTTTCCGCGAACAATTTGTCCAGCACCGGGGTTTTGGCGGCGTGGACTGCGTTGCCCTGGTCGGTGGAGCGGAGGCCGAAGCCGTCCATGATGATGAGAATGGTAGGCGTTTTCATGAAAATCTGATGCTCCGATCAATTCAATCCTGGTTGGCCGCGTTGATGATGATGTTGAAGTCCTCGGGCTTGAGGGAGGCGCCGCCGATCAGGCCGCCGTCCACATCGGGCTGGGCCAGCAACTCCTCGGCGTTTTTGGCGTTCATGCTGCCGCCGTAGAGGATGGTCACGCTGCGGGCCACCCGGGCGCCGTAGAGCTTGCGGATGACGGTGCGGATCTCCTCGTTGACCTCGTTGGCCTGCTCGGCGGTGGCGGTTTTGCCGGTGCCGATGGCCCACACGGGCTCATAGGCGATGACCACATGGCGCATCTTGTCGGCGGGGACACCGGCCAGGGCGGTTTTCACCTGCAGGTCGATGACCTCCATGGTCACGCCAAGCTCCCGCTGCTCCAGGGACTCGCCCACGCAGATGATGGGATACAGGCCCATGTCGATGGCGGCGTGAACCTTCTTGTTGACGATGATATCGTTGTCGTTCCAATACTGGCGGCGCTCGGAATGGCCCACGATCACATATTTGACCCCCAAGTCCTTCAGCATGGCGGCGGAAACCTCACCGGTGTAGGCGCCATGATCCTCATAGTGCAGGTTCTGGGCGCCAACGGCAATGCGGGTGTCCTTAAACGCCTTCAGCGCGGCGGGGATGTTGACAAAGGGCACGCAGATCACGACGTCGCACCACTTAGCCCTGCTCATCAGGGGCTTCAGCTCCTCGGCAAAGGCTTTTGTCTCGGACGCGGTCTTGTTCATCTTCCAGTTTCCGGCAATAATTGTCTTACGATATCTTCTGTTCATAGTTTTCCAATACCTCATTTCTCAGTCTATCTATCATAAAAAGGATCAAATCGGCGGCCTTACTTATCCAGCAGGCAGACAACGCCGGGCAGGGCCTTGCCCTCCATAAACTCCAGGGAGGCGCCGCCGCCGGTGGAGATGTGGGTCATTTTCTCGGCATAGCCAAGCTGCTCTACGGCGGCCGCGGAGTCGCCGCCGCCCACGATGGTGATGGCATCCGTGTTGCTCAGGGCCTCCGCCACGGCCTCGGTGCCCTTTGCGAAGGCGGGGAACTCAAACACACCCATGGGGCCGTTCCAGATCACGGTGCCCGCGCCGGAAACCGCCGCGCAATAGGCTGCAATGGTCTTGGGGCCGATGTCCAGGCCCTGCCAGCCCTCCGGGATCGCGCCGGTGGGAACCACCTGGCTGTTGGCGTCGGCGGAGAAGGAATCCGCAGCCACGGTATCCACGGGCAGCAGCAGCCTGACCCCCTTTTCCTCCGCCTTTTTGAGCATATCCAGGGCGTATTGCTCCCAATCCGGCTCCAGCAGGGAATCGCCCACGGCGCCGCCCTGGGCAGCCGCGAAGGTGTATGCCATGCCGCCGCCGATGATGATGGTGTCCGCAATCTCCAGCAGGTTGTTGATTACCCCGATTTTGGAGCTGACCTTGGAGCCGCCCAGGATGGCCACCAGGGGACGCTTGGGATTTGCCAGGGCGCCGCCGATGATATCCAGTTCCTTTTGGATCAGGAAACCGGAGACGGCGGGCAGATAGGCGGCCACGCCGGCGGTGGAGGCGTGGGCGCGGTGGACCGTGCCGAACGCATCGGACACATACAGCCCCTCCGGGCCGGCCAGATCTGCCAGGGCCTTGGCAAATTCGGGGCTGTTCTTCTCCTCCCCCTTGTCAAAGCGCAGGTTTTCCAGCAGCATAATTTGGCCGGGCTGCAGCGCGGCGGCCTTGGCCCGGGCATCCTCGCCCACCATGTCCTTGGCGAAGATCACTTCTCTGCCCAGCAGCTCAGACAGGCGGGCCGCCACGGGCGCCAGGGTCAGGGATTTTTTCCACTCGCCCTTGGGCTTGCCCAGGTGGGAGCAGGCGATCACCGCCGCGTTGTGATCCAGCAGGTATTGGATGGTGGGCAGCGCGGCCCTGATCCGCTTATCATCGGTGATCGCGCCGGTTGCCTTGTCCTGGGGAACATTGAAATCACAGCGCAGAAGAACCTTGCGCCCTTCCACAGCCACATCGGTAACACTCTTTTTGTTGTAATTCATTTTTATTCTCCTTCCAATTCGCGTGATACGTTGTTCAGAGGTGCCTTAAACCATCTCTCCCGTGCCGGAAAGCCCCGGGAACCCCTGCTGGCGCAGGGCCTCATAGGTCAGAACGGCGACGGAGTTGCTCAGGTTTAAGCATCTGGCTTCGGGCACCGGAATCATGGGGATGCGCACACAGCGGTTCCGGTGCTCCTTCCTGAAATTCTCCGGCAGCCCGGCGGTTTCCTTGCCGAAAAACAGCCAGCAGCCATCCCGATATACGCCCTCCGTATAGCTGCGGGGCGCCTTCGAGGTGGCCAGCCACAAATCCGGGGCGGGATTCCGGAGAAAAAGATCTTCCAGACTGTCATAGACATGAATGTCTACCAGGGGCCAATAGGTCAGACCGGCCCGCTTCACCGCCTTGTCGCTGAGGTCAAAGCCCAGCGGGCGGATCAGATGGAGGCGGCTGCCTGTTACCGCGCAGGTTCGCGCAACGTTTCCCGTGTTCGAGGGAATTTCCGGCTCTACCAATACGATGTTGACCACGCTGAAGTCCCCCCGCTCCCCTTGAATATGTAAAACCAATTTTAGCGCGAAAGAATGGGAAATTCAACTGTTATTTTCTCAAAAAACATAAAATTTTCACTCTTTTTTTGACATTATTCCTGTGTACTCTCCAAGCCCCGGTTTCCCTCCGTTTTCCGCAGGGTTCCGCAAAAAATTTCAGTTGGAAATTTTCCCCGTACAGTGCTTTTATTTTTGGCGGTTTTCTGATATACTACATCATAAATACCCATGCCGGGGATCGCGCCGCCAAAAATGGGAGCGCCTGACGCGTGGGGAGCGATTGTGCATCAGCGCCGGAGCGTTTTTCCTGAAAAAAGGGAGGTTGGTAATCCGTGGGCAAGCAAAGGGGCAAATCCAGGCAGGCCATTCAGAAGTTCTACAATAAGGTTGCCGGGCCGAACCCGTCCGCGCTTCGCGGCGTCTATGACATCATCAGCGTCTATCTGGACCGGGGCATCGCCCGTTCCTCTGCGGCCCTGTCCTATTACATGGTTTTTACCTGTTTCCCCCTTATCATTGTGCTCAACGCCATCCTCTCCCTGTTAAATGAAACGCCGGACGCCATCCTCTCCCTGATCCAGCGGTATCTCCCCTCGGATATCACCGACCTGCTGAGCAACTACTTCTACTATATCTCAAACAACAATTCCATCGCCCTGCTGGTGGCCAGCGTCATGCTCATTCTCACCAGCGCTTCGGCGGCCTTCCGCACCATCATGCGCTCCAACAACGAGATTTTCCGGAACAGCTCCCTCTCCTCCATTGTCCGCATGGTGATCTCCGTCATCATGCCCATTCTGCTCCTTCTGGTGCTCTATCTCTCCATGGTACTCATCCTGACCGGGAACTGGTTCATCCACCTTTTGGAGCGGGTCCTGAATATTTCCCTCCACCTGGATCACTGGGGCTGGATACGCTTTCTGCTGATGTTCGCCATGCTCTTCTTCTTCCTGGCCGCGCTGTACCGGGTCACCCTGCCCCGGGGGAAGCCCCGCCCCCCGGTGCTGCTGGGGGCCTTTTGGGCCTCGGTGGTTCTGCTGGTCGTCAGTATCGTGTTCTCCTTCTTTATCAGCACCTCCAGCCGGTACTCCATCGTGTACGGTTCTCTGGCCTCTCTGATGGTTCTGCTGCTGTGGCTTTATCTGATTTCCAATGTGATTTTCCTGGGCAACATTTTAAATTACGTTGTCTACTGTCACCGCCGGGCAAAGGAAACCGGCTCCCATCTGGGTACATTATAAATACAAGGCCGCCCGCCATGCGTTACGCAAGGCGGACGGCCCTCTTTTGTGATTCCGATTTGCCGCCCCCGGCCCGGGGGCGGCTGTGTCGGATGATCCGTGAAATGTACCGATGGAGAACTTACACCTTTTCAAAGACAGCGGCAACGCCCATGCCGCCGCCGATGCACAGGGTGGCCAGGCCATACTTGGCCTCTTCCCGCTTCTGCATCTCGTGGAGCAGGGTGACGATGATCCGGGCGCCGGAGCAGCCCACAGGGTGGCCGATCGCCAGGGCGCCGCCGTTGACGTTGACCTTGCTCATGTCAAAGTGCAGCTCCCGGGCAACGGCGATGGACTGCGCGGCAAAGGCCTCGTTGGCCTCGATCAGATCCATGTCGTCAATGGTCAGGCCGGCAGCGGCCAGAGCCTTGCGGGAGGCGGGAATGGGGCCGGTGCCCATGATCTTGGGGTCAACGCCGCCCTGCCCGTAGGAGACCAGCTTGGCCATGGGCTTCAGGCCGTATTTCTCAACCGCCTCGGCAGAGGCCAGGACGATGGCGGCAGCGCCGTCGTTGATGCCGGAGGCGTTGCCTGCGGTGACACGGGGAACACCGGCGTCCGCAGCGGGGCCCTTGATTTCGGTGGCGTCAAAGGTCAGGGTGATGGGGCCGGCAGCGTTCTTGTCACCGGCGGCGATGGCAGCGCCCTGGGCCTGGATCTCCTTCGTCTCGGGGCCCACGGGGAAGGCGCCCTTCAGCTTAGCCAGCGTCTCAACGGTGGTGGAGGCACGGGGGAACTCGTCTACCTTAAATTCCACGACCTGCTTCTTCACCTTTACGGGAACCGGAACGATCTCATCATCGAACTTGCCTGCGGCCTGGGCAGCGGCGCACTTGGCCTGGGAGCTGGCGGCGAACTCGTCCAGATCCTGGCGGGTGATGCCCCACAGGTCACAGATATTCTCTGCGGTGGTGCCCATGTGATAGTTATAGAACGCATCCCACAGGCCGTCCTTCACCATGGTGTCAACCATCTTGGTGTCGAACATACGGGCGCCGCCACGGGCGGAGGGCACTGCGTAGGGGGCCATGGTCATGTTCTCGGTGCCGCCGCAGACAACTACCTGGGCATCGCCGGCCTTGATCGCCCGGGCAGCCTCGATCACGGACTTCAGGCCGGAGCCGCAGACCATGCCGATGTTGTAAGCGGGAACGGAGACGGGGATGCCGCCCTTGATTGCGGCCTGACGTGCGGGGTTCTGGCCCTGGGCGCCGGTGATGGCGCAGCCAAACATCACTTCATCCACGTTCTCAGGGGCGATACCCGCGCGCTTGACCGCCTCTTTGATTACGATGCCGCCCAAGTCACCGGCGGGAGTGTTTGCCAGGGAACCCTGGAACTTGCCTACTGCCGTACGGCAGCAGTTGATCACATAAACTTCACTCATTGGAAACAACCTCCGTTTAATTTTATTTGCACCGCGGGAGGGCGCACAAATAGAAAACTCTACATGAAAAATTATACGCCTATGTCATCCAAAAATCAACATGGGATTTCGGGTTTATTTTCTATTTTGCATAAAATCCCTGGCCATTGCGGAAAAAGGCCGCCGGGGGGAGGGCTATAACCCTCCCCGGGGGATCAGCTATCCAGCACCCTCCGGTAAGCCTCCTCCTCGCTGACGCGGCCCACGGCGGACAGGG
>CAYSNK010000099.1:0-5913 GCA_964432375.1 uncultured Oscillospiraceae bacterium
TTCCATGACACAGCAAAAATGAACGGCTGCCAAGCTCCTGTTGAGCCTGGCAGCCGTCCGTATTTTCCGGGGCTTTTTTCAGCCCCCTTTTTTCATCGGGCCGTCAGCGGAAAAACTCCACCACCTGGGAAAACATGGTGGACAGCGGGAGAACCCGCTCCGGCGCGGCATCCTCATACACCACCGCGTTATCCGGGCAGCTCAGATCCATATAGGTCTGCTGCTCCGGGGTGAGCTGAACCATAGAGCCGCTGGTGGTCAGGGTAGTTTTGATGCTCTCCATATCAAAGACCTGCTCATATTGGGAGGAGAGATCCTCATAATCCTTTTGCAGGGCGGCAAGCTCGGTGGTCAGGGCGGCCTCCTGGCTGTTGACTTGATCCAACTGGATATGGCTGAACAGGATCAGGACGATCATCACACAAACCAGGGCAAAGCCGGCAATCGCGGCGGGGGAGATGGGCGCTGTCTCCCGGCGGGCGGCCTCGTGGGTCTGGGGGGCGCGTCTGGGGCGAACCAAGGGCTGGTTGACAACCGGGGTTTCCTCCCTTTGCGGGCGCAGCTTATAAGCAAGTGAAGTCATGGGGGTTCCTCTTTTCCAAAACCGGCGCCGCTCCTGCGGGCCGTATCGTAAACCGGAGCGAGCTCCGGACTTTTTAACCGATTTGTAACCATTATAACATTTCTTCCCGGCCATGGCAATAGAAACGGCGGGGTTTTCTGCTGAAAAATTCACCAAAAAACGGAGAGAAAATTTGACGCAGACACATCTTCTTGTGGGACGGACGTTATGTCAACCACAAAATCTGAGCTTTCGCCGGAAACAGGGAGAGAGTTACAAAAGATTACAAAAAGGAGAGGAAAGCCCGAAAAAAGGAAACTATTGTGCCGCTTCCGCCACAATTTGGGCAATCAGATCCCGCTCATCCATGGGATATTTCACGCCGCGGATCTCCTGGTAGTCCTCATGGCCCTTGCCCGCCAGCACAATGACGTCACCCGTCTGGCCGATTCCCATGCAGTAGCGGATGGCCTCCTTGCGATCCGGGATGGTCACATACCGGCCTCCGGCCCTGTGGACCCCGGTCAGAATGTCGTTGATGATGTCCATGGGCTCCTCAAAGCGGGGGTTGTCGCTGGTGATCACCGACAGGTCGGCCAGGCGGGAGGAAACCTCCCCCATCTCATACCGGCGGGCCTTGGAGCGGTTGCCGCCGCAGCCAAAGAGACAGATGATGCGCTGGGGGCCGTACCTGCGGATCGTCACCAGCAGGGCCTCCAGGCTCATGGCGTTGTGGGCGTAGTCGATCATCAGGGTATAGTCCCCCGGAGTGGGGACGATCTCCAGCCGGCCCTTGACCTGAATGGTGTTCAGGGCCTTGAGCATGGTTTCCCGCCCGATTCCCAGATGGCGGCACAGGGAGATGGCCGCCAGGGAATTGTAGACGGTGAAGTCCCCGGGAATATCCACGCAGACCCGGCAGTTTTCCCTGCCGTTTAGCTGGTACTCCACCCCCAGATAGCCGGGGCGCTGAATACGGCGGAGGCCGGTGGCGTACAGATCGGCGTCCGGCCGGAGGCCGTAGGTCTCCAGAGTGCAGGTGTGCCCGGCCATGACCTCCTCCAGATAGTCGGCGTCCGCATTGGCCAGGCCGATTTTGCACTGCCGGAAGAGCAGGCCCTTGCATCGGATATAATCCGCCATGTCGGGGTGCTCGTTGGCGCCGATGTGATCCTCCTCCAGGTTGGTAAAGATACCGTAGTCAAAGGTGAAGCCGCTGACCCGGTCCAGCTTCAGGGCCTGGGAGGAAACCTCCATGACCACATACTTCAGCCCCGCGTCCGCCATGCGGCGAAAATACGCCTGAACCAGGTAGGACTCGGGGGTGGTGTTGACGGCGGGAATGTGCTCCTCGCCGATGATGACCTCGATGGTGCCGATCAGTCCGGTTTTCAGACCGGCGCTTTCCATCATGGCCCGGATCATATAGGTGGTGGTGGTCTTGCCCTTGGTGCCGGTGACGCCGATGGTGGTCAATTCCCGGGCGGGATAGCCGAACCAGGCGGCAGACAGCTCCGCCAGGGCGCGGCGGCCATTTTCCACCCGGATCACGGTCACATCGGAGGGCACGTCCACCTCCTGTTCCACCACCAGAGCGGCTGCGCCGGCCCGGAGGGCATCGGGGATAAACCGGTGCCCGTCAGAAACGGCGCCGGACAGACAGACAAACAGGCTGCCGGGGGCCGCCTTGCGGGAGTCGTACACCAGCCCGGTCACGTCCCGCTCCACGCTGCCCTGAACCAGCGTATAGGGCAGGCGGGCAAGCAGATCTGCCAGCTTCATAGTTCCATCTCTCCTTCAAATACCGTAGCGGCGGGGCCGGTCATGTAGATGTGGCCATCCTCCGCCGCCTCGATCTGGAGGGTGCCGCCCAGCAGGTGGACGCTGACCTGCCGCCCGGTTTTGCCCGCCACAAAGCAGGCGTAGGCGGAGGCGCAGGCGCCGGTGCCGCAGGCCAGGGTTTCCCCCGCGCCCCGTTCCCACACCCGCATACGGATCGTTTCCCGGTCAACCGGCTGTACGAACTCAATGTTGCAGCGGTCCGGGAAACAGGGGCCGGTTTCCAGCAGGGGGCCAAGGGTTTCCAGGCCGCAGGCGTCCACATCCTCCACCCAGAGCACCGCGTGGGGGTTGCCCATGGAAACGCAGGTCATCAGATAGTCCCGGCCATTGACGGAAACGGGATGCTCAATGACCGGGTCACCCAGGCCCACCACGGGCAGGGCCCCGGCAGACAGATCAGGCTTGCCCATATCCACCCGGGCCCGGGAGACTTTGCCGCCCTCCACCGTCAGATCCAGGTATTTGACGCCGCTTTTCGTCTCGATGGAGACCCGGGTCTTGCGGGTCAGGCCCTTGTCGTAGACAAACTTGCCCACGCAGCGAATGCCGTTGCCGCACATGGCGCCCTCGGTGCCGTCGGAATTGAACATGATCATGCGGAAGTCGGCAACCTGGGAGGGGGCAATCAGGATCAGCCCGTCGCTGCCGATGCCGAAGTGCCGGTCACTGACCAGCCTGGCAGCTCTGCCGGGATTCTCCAAGGGGGCGCGGGTGCAGTCCACATACACATAGTCGTTGCCGCAGCCCTGCATTTTGGTAAACCTCATCGCTATCATCCTTTCAGAGAGAGGCGCTTGGGAAGTGGAAAGCCCCGCAGAACCGATACAAATGGCGCCGGCGGAGCGTAAAGTCCTCTCAATAGCAGTATTTTACAAAAATATAAAGAAGCTGTCAAGGCGGTTGACGGGGGGAAAAAAAGAAGGTATGATTAAGCAAGCCATAAAAAAGCAACAAAAACGCCAGACCGGAGAACGGAGTATCAATATGAATCGGAGCAATTAT
Organism: uncultured Oscillospiraceae bacterium; assembly: GCA_964432375.1. Classification (GTDB taxonomy): domain Bacteria; phylum Bacillota; class Clostridia; order Oscillospirales; family Oscillospiraceae; genus JAJQBJ01. The sequence goes on from CAYSNK010000099.1 coordinate 3,407, forward strand.
GACGGTGAGATGATCCCCTGCCCCAAGTGCGGAAAGGAATATGCGTCGTTTTATCAGGACTGTCCCTATTGTGAGGCGGATCGGGTCAGCCGGGCGGTCATCAAGCATGGCCGGATGCGGGGCAGGGGCGAGGTGTTCGGCGCCCTGATCCTCTGTCTGCTCCTGGTGGCGGGGGGCGTCTATCTGGCGTTTTCCGCGGCGGCCTCCGGCGGCCTGACCATTGGCCGGGAATACGCAGTGGAAACGGCTACGCCGGAAACCATGCAGGTTGGGGTGACGGAGCAGGAGATTTTCATTTCCACCAGCCAGGAGCCGGTGCCTGTGGACCCTGATCAGGAAGCCGGGGATCATTCCGGAGAGAACCCGGAGGAGGACGAGGACGGGGACTCCGAGCAGTGAGCGATAGGAGGGAGCAATGAAGAAGCGAATTGCCATTATATGCCTGGGCATGGGCGCCATGCTCCTGCTGGCGGCCTGCGAAAACCGGGAACTGCCCCAGGAGGAAACGCCGGCCAGCTCATCGGCCCCGGCTGCGGAGACTGCCCTGCCGGAGGAGGAGCGCTTTCCCGATGTGACCGGGCTGGAGCTCTATGAGAATGGCCGGGCCGTCAATGAGAACGGGGATGTGTTCCTGACCGCTGCGCTGGATGGGCAGGCCCGGATGGGCGATCAGTATCTCACCTCGATCACCTTGTACGACCTGGGAGAGGAGCGTATGCTGGTGACCTATATGCTGTCGGACACCGTGGAGTATGAGAGCGCCGAGTTTGAAACCTGGCTGGCCTCCTACAACATGGTAACCGGCAAAGTGGAGGGGACGGTTCAGCTTCCCCCGGATCACTATGAGGGTGACAGCTATGTATATAACTATCAGGAGCAGGCGGGCAGCCTGCTGTGGAACCGGCAGATCAATGACGATGTGCTGACCGCCACGGCCTATGATTCCCAGCTCCGGCAGGTGATGGAGTTTACCCCCGCCGAGGGGACGGACAGCTACGGATATTTTTCCCGGGACGGCGAAAAATATTACGCCTGCGAGGATGGCGTGATCGTGCGCTATCCCACCGGGGAGGAGGGCGGCACAGCGGAGCGCCTGATCCTCCAGCAGAACTTTTCCGTCAGCTACCTGTCAAGCCTGTTCACGGATGACCAGGGAACTGAATACGCCCAGTTATACGGCATGGCGGGGGATCTATATAGCTATGACGGCATTGTGAACCTGGACACCGGCGAGCTGGTCTATCTGAGCCGGGAGGGGGATCTCTATCTGACGGCGAGCCAGGGAGTGCTGATGGCCCAGGCGCAGGATGAGGAGGTTTCCTCGTACACGGTTTTCCTGGGGAGCCAGCCCCATACATATAGCTGGAACGGCACAGAGTATGTCAGCTGCCAGATCCTGTCCAGCGGCGATCTGCTGTTCTATTATTCCCGGGAGGAGGAGGGGGACACCACCCTCTGCCTGGGCCTGTATGACGGGGAAAACGGGACCCTGATCAGCAGCACCAGCTTCCGGTCCGGGAGCAGCTACGCCTGGCTGAGCAACACGGCGGTCTCCCGGACGGCGGAAAACAAGCTGATCCTCTGCGTGACGGACGAAGCCGGAGCCACGCAGTTCTTCACCTGGGAATTTGGCGGGGCAAACCACGAGATGGATCAAATGGCGGTGACGGAAGCCCAGGTTCCCGAGCAGCTGAAGCCCGAGATCGTGGACGAGTGGGACCCCACCAGCCTGAAGCCCGGAGACTGCCCGGAGGAGCTGGCCGACCTGCGCCGGCGGGCGGATCAGATGGAGGAGGAGTACGGCGTCCGGATCTACATCTCTGAGGAGTGTACCAATTACCTGGGGGGCTATGTGGTCATGCCGGAGTCGGATTACAGCACCGTGGAGGAGGCTCTGAACGTGCTGGAGGCACAGCTGGGGCAATATCCGGAGGGGTTCTTTGAGCAGTTCCGGGGGGACTGGATCGAGGGGATCGATATCTACCTGGCAGGTACCCTGATGGGCCGGGCGGAGGACGTCCTGGATTACGCCGGAGGGTTCCAGTTAGAGGAGGGCGGCCATTTGGCCGTGGTGCTGGACAGCACCTATCCCTACTCCATCACCTCCAACTTCCACCATGAGATCAGCCACGCCATCGAATACAAAATCGGCTTCCTCCTGGACGAAGCGGAGTGGGCGGCGCTGAACCCGGAGCCGGAGGTTTACGGGGACTGCTATACCTACTCCTACGCCCAGTTCGGGCGGGAGGATCTGACCCAATTCATTTACACGATGGATCAGGCGGCGGATGCCTATTTCATCGACGATTATTCCATGACCTATCCCACCGAGGATCGGGCCCGGCTGTTTGAAAACGTGATGAACGCGGATTACGGCTGGATCGACTGGGAGGCGGCGCCCCATCTCCGGGCAAAGCTGAATCAATACGCCGCCTGCATCCGGGCCGCCTTTGACACCACCGGCTGGGAAAACGTGCCCTGGGAGGCTTATCTGGATTAGAGCTTCC
>CAYSNK010000100.1:0-5682 GCA_964432375.1 uncultured Oscillospiraceae bacterium
AGCGGCGAAGTGATTACCCAGCCGGAGCAGTAAGACAAAAAACGCAAAATTTTTTCCAAAAAGTTTGAATTTCTCAGCTGACTTCCCATTTATATAACAAAGGGGAAAACACAAAGGGAAAAACATCGGTTACAGAAAGCTGAGGAAACGAGATGGCCAAGAATAACAGCAGAACTGTGGAACAGGACGAACTGCCCGTCAAGGAGCAGGATATGTCCCGGGGACCCGGAATGATGTCGGATTCCGTGGGCGAGTATCTGCGGGAGATCGGCCGGTATGAGCTGCTGACCGCCGAGGAGGAAAAGCAGCTTTCCGACCAGATCCGCGCCGGCCAGGACGCGGCCCGGCTTCTGGAGCAGCAGGAGGACTGCGGCGAGGCAGCGGACGAGGAGCGGCAGGCCCTCCTCCGCAGGCAGGTTTCCCGGGGGGAGGAGGCCAAAAACCGCATGGTGCGGGCAAACCTGCGGCTGGTGGTTATGGTTGCCAAGAAATATCTGAACCGGGGCCTGCCCTTGCAGGATCTGATCCAGGAGGGCAACATCGGGCTGATGAAAGCCGCCTCTGACTACAACGGCCAGCGGGGGACCCGGTTTTCCACCTATGCGGCCTGGTGGATTCGCCAGAGCATCTCCCGGGCGGTGGCGGATTGCGGACGCACCATCCGCCTGCCCAGCCATATCTTCCACCAGGTGCTTGCCATGCGCAAGGCCGCCGGCGAGCTGACCCTCGAGCTGGATCGTCAGCCCACAGAGAAGGAGCTGGCGGAGCGTCTGGGCATCAACGTCGCCAAGTTGAAAGCGCTCCGGCGCTACGAGCGGGACGCATCCTCCCTGGACGTCCCCCTGGACAGCGACAGCGACGGCGGCACGGTGATCGACGTGATCCCCGGAGACAACCCGGTGGAACAGGTCGATGAGGAACTGACCCGCAAGGCGCTGGCCCTTGCCGTGCGCAAGGTGCTGGATACCCTGCCGCAGCGGGAGCGCATGGTCTTGTCCCTCCGCTATGGCCTGGCTGACGGGCGGGTCCACACCCTTGACGAGGTGGGCCGCCGGGTTGGCCTGACCCGTGAACGGGTTCGCCAGATCGAGAGAAAGACCCTGCGCCTGCTCAGGACTGACGAATGTGCCGCGCAGTTGAAGGTGTTCACTGCGTAAGCTGTCGGCCGCGATGGAAGGGAACCTCTGAACCGGCGCACAGCCGATTCAGAGCTTCCCAAGGAGGTTTGGATCATGGACAAACATATCAGCTTTGGCGAATTGGTGGCGTTCGCCTGGATGGATGAGCTGACGCCTGAAATGAGAGATCTGGCCCTGAAGGTGAACCGGCACCTGATCCGGTGCGAGGGATGTCAGCGCAGGCTGGAACAGTTGGAGCAGATCCGGCGGGAAGCGGAGGAGCTGAGGGATCAGCAGCGCAAGCGGGAAGAGGCGAAACGCAGAATGGATGCCAACAGCGGGAGAGTCCTTCCCTTCCTCGGGCGGGAAATCCAGGCGGTGAAACGCCGCGAGGCGGATCAGAACAGGCCCGGGGCCGAGAAAGGGGAGCCGGAAGGGGGAGAGAATCCCTGAAAAAAGCGCTGAATCAGCCGCCTCAGCGCTTCCGGAAAAATGACATTGACATTTAAAAACCGATATGATAAAGTAACCTCAGCCATATAACTGACGGAAGTGGATGAACCACAGGGAGTATGGCATTGGGAAAGCCGACCGTCTGGGCAGGAAAGCGCGCTCAGAGCGCCGGCTTTTTGTTTTGCACGCGAAAGCCGCGAGGAACGCCGCAAAGATCGAAAACAGAAAGATAAAGGAGCAGAGAGCATTATGACCGATATTGAAATTGCGCAGAGTACCCCCATGCTGCCAATCGGCCAGGTGGCAGCGAAAGCAGGAATCAGCGAGGATCTGCTGGAATACTACGGAAAAGGGAAGGCAAAAATTGATATTACCCCGCTGCGTCAGCAGCCCCGCAAGGGCAAGCTGATCCTGGTCACCGCAATCAACCCCACCCCCACGGGGGAGGGCAAGACCACCACCTCGGTGGGCCTGGCGGATGCCCTGTCCAAGCTGGGCAAGCAGACCATGCTCTGCCTGCGGGAGCCCTCCCTGGGTCCTGTATTCGGCAAAAAAGGCGGCGCAGCCGGCGGCGGCATGGCCCAGGTGATCCCCATGGAGGACATCAACCTGCTGGCCGCCATGCTGGATAACCATATTCAGCAGGGCAACGCCCTGCAGATTGACGTTAAGAACATCACCTGGAAGCGCTGTGTGGATCTGAATGACCGCCAGCTTCGCCATGTGGTGGACGGTCTGGGGGGCCGGATGCAGGGCGTGCCCCGGGAGGACGGCTTTGACATCACCGTGGCCTCCGAGGTCATGGCCATTCTCTGCCTGGCCTCCGACTTGATGGATCTGAAGCGACGCCTGGCCAAGATCATTGTGGCCTATAATACCAAGGGGGAGCCCGTCACCGCCCATGACCTGAAGGCCGAGGGCGCCATGACCGTCCTGCTGAAGGACGCCATCAAGCCGAACCTGGTGCAGACCCTGGAGCACAATCCCGCCATTGTCCATGGAGGGCCCTTTGCCAATATTGCCCACGGCTGCAACTCCGTTTCCGCCACGGATACCGCCCTGAAGCTGGCCGACTATGTTGTCACCGAGGCGGGCTTCGGCGCCGACCTGGGGGCGGAGAAGTTCCTGGACATCAAGTGCCGCGCCGCCGGCATGGAGCCCTCCGCAGTTGTCATTGTGGCAACCGTCAAGGCGCTGAAGTACAACGGCGGCGCGCCCAAGACAGAGCTGGAGGCCGAAAATCTGGAGGCGCTGGAGAAGGGCCTGCCCAACCTGCTCAAGCACGTCGAGAATATCACCCAGGTGTTTGGCCTGCCCTGCGTGGTTGCCATTAACCGCTTCCGTCAGGATACCGACGCGGAGCTGGAGATGATCCGGGCCAGGTGCAGGGAGCTGGGCGTCCATGTCGCCCTGTCCGAGGTTTGGGGCAAGGGCGGCGAAGGGGGCATCGAGCTGGCCCGGGAAGTGCTCCGCCTGTGTGAGCAGCCCCATGACTTCCGGTTTGCCTATGAGCTGGAGCAGCCCATCAAGGACAAGATCAAGACCATCGTCCGGCGGATCTACGGCGGCGCGGACGTTGCCTATTCCAAGGACGCGGAGAAGTCCATCCAGACGCTGGAGCGCCTGGGCTTCGGCAACCTGCCCATCTGCATGGCAAAGACCCAGTTTTCCCTGTCCGATGACGCCAACGTCCTGGGCCGTCCCGAGGGCTTTACCATCCATGTGACCCAGGTGAAGGTGGCTGCCGGCGCGGGCTTTATCGTGGTGCAGAACGGCGATATTATGACCATGCCGGGGCTGCCCAAGGTGCCCGCCGCCGAGAAAATCGACATTGACGAAAACGGCGTCATCACGGGCCTGTTCTGAGAAAACGAGAAAATTCCCGGGAACGCTTGCCTTTTGGAACAAACAGGGATAAAATAAAAATGCCGGTATGGATCATTTTCCGAAAGGAGCAATCGAGTATGGCAAAACTGAATAAACAGACAATCAGTGAGTTTGGCCAAAGGGTGGCGAACGTTGCCCAGAGCGGGGTCAACCGCTCCAAGCAGTTGGCGGAGGTCGCCAGACTGCGCGCCGCCAATCACTCCGAGGAGGCAGCTATCAAGCGGGCCTATATCGAGATCGGCAAGCTCTATTACGCGGAGCATGGCGATGCGCCGGAGGGCGCTTATGTGGCGCTGTGCAGCCGGATTTCCAAGTCCCGGGATGTGATTCAGCGCAATTTGTCCCAGATCGAAGAGATGAAGCGCGTGGTTGACATCACGGAGGAGGACTTTGACGACCAGGTTCAGGCAGCTCCCGAGGACTGCGCGGAGCAGGCTCCCGAGGCGGAAGCGGCTCCGGCCCGGGAGGAAGCGGCGGTGGAGGCCGCCCAGGTGGAATCGCAGGGGGAGGAGCCGATCCCCGACGAAGAGTAAGCTGATTGTTCCCCGCCGGCGTGAAAACCGGCGGGGTTCCCATTGCCCGGCCCCAGTGCGCCCTTGACAGGCGGCGAGACAAGGGGACAGGGAGTTTCCTTTTCCGCGCTCCGAAAACAGGTTGACAAATAAATTACGATGTGTTACAATTTGATTACATTTTGACAAAGGGGGAATCGAAATGGCAGCAAACACGTTACCGCTGGAATACAAGGGCCATCCGCTCCGCCGTAAGGACAACCTGATCTATTACGGCAGCATGGCTGATAAATATATTATTATGATGCAGGTTCTGGAGACCAAGGCGGTCAAGGATCTGGAGGTGGCTACCAAGGTTTCCGTTCAGCTTCAACTGACGGAGCCCAACCTCAAGAGCCGGGATCGGGTGGTAAAGCGCAGCGAAAAGGACAGCCTGTATGCCGCGATGGATATTGCGGCGGTCTGGCTGGATCGCGCCCTGGCCGGAAAGTGATCCCGGCCGAACCGGGGCGGCGGGCCCTGTCAACCGTCCGCCGCTCCGGGCGCCCCATATAGAGGGCAAAGCAAATCTCGGAGGCTTAGTTTATGAAGGGAATGTCCCAAGGCAGTCATCCGGTTCGCGCAGTGCTGGCGGTTTCGGCTGCTGCGGCAATCTGCGCGGTGTCCGGATATGTGCTGCGCGAAACCGTTTTCTCCCAGACGGAGACAGTGGCCAGCCAGGTAGAGACTACAAGCGTTTTCCTCCAGGGCGCCGTAAATGCCCGGGAGGGGATGGACTTTGACGGGGAAAAACTGATCAGCACAGAGGTTACATTCAGCAGAATTGACCTGGCGGCTGCCCGGGAGGAGCTGGAAAACAGCGCAAGCGCGGCCATTGACCTCGTGACCGGCGCAGCAGTGACGCAAACCCCGGTTTACGGGGAGAAGAGCGCGGAGGGCGCTGTGGTCTGCTATCTGGCCCCCGGCGCATCCGTCACCGCCCCCCGGCAGGAGGAGGGCGCGGAGTGGTATGAAATCTATTATGGTGAGCTGTGCGGCTATGTCCCGTCCGACAGCATACGGCTGGATCTGGACGGGGAGGAGCTGGCACAGGTTCTGACAACCGCTGCGGAAACCTATGAGGACAGCTACGGCACGCTGACGGCGGATCGGGATCTCTATGCGGAGGAAAGCACGGCGTCCCAAGTGGTTTTGACCCTGGCCGCCGGTGAGACCGTCCAGTTGATCAGCGCGGAGCAGGGCTGGTATTCCGTGACCTATCAGGGAACGCAGGGGTACCTCCGGGGGGATGCCGTTGCCTATGGCGCGGACAAGCCCGGCTGGAAAATTGAGGAGGAGAAGGACGTCCTCCGGGCCCAAATTGTGGAGCTGGCCAAGAGCTATCAGGGCTGCCCCTATGTCTACGCGGCATCCGGCCCGGCTTCCTTTGACTGCTCCGGATTTACCATGTACATCCTGGGCCAGTTCGGTATCAGCCTGCCCCACTCTGCCGCCCAGCAGATTTCCACCTGCGGGACGGAGGTCAGCCGGGAGGAGCTGAAGCCCGGCGACCTGGTATTCTTCCGCTCCGGCACCAGCGCCGCAGCCAGCCATGTGGGGATTTACATCGGCGGCGGCCAGTTTATCCACGCGTCCAGCGGCGCGGGCTATGTGACCATCACGGATTTGGCGGAAGTCTGGTATACGGATACCTATGTGGGCGCCCGGAGGGT
>CAYSNK010000101.1:0-5621 GCA_964432375.1 uncultured Oscillospiraceae bacterium
ACGCGGCCATCAAGGTGCCCAACCTGGTGGACATGACCCAGGACAGCGCGGCCTCTGAGCTCAATGCGGCGGGCATTACCAAATACGAATTTGTGGAAGAGTATTCGGACACTTACGCCGCCGGCAAGGTGACCCGCACTTCCCCCGCCTATGGCTCCAGCATCACCGCCGAAGATAAGGTCACGGTTTATGTCAGCAAGGGCAAGGACCCCGCCGATGAGCCGGTGACAGTGCCCTACTTTGTGGGGCAGAATGAGACTGTCGTCATGGCCCAGCTGAAGGAGATGAACCTGACGGGCGTATTCAACCGGGTGGCGGACAGCGCCGCGGCGGGCACCGTCCTGACCCAGAATGTGTCCGGAGGCGCGCAGGTGCCCCAGGGCACCGTGATCACCTTTACGGTCAGCTCCGGCCCGGCGGAGACGGAATCCCCCTCGCCCAGCGAAAGCCCGTCGCCCAGCCCCTCCAATCCCGGGAATCAAAACGTCACGGTCAGCAAGACCATCACCGTGGAACTGCCTGATCAGGAGGGGGAGGTCAAGGTCCAGGTGGATCTGGACGGCGTTACCATGTATTCCAACTATGTGGATTGCTCCAAGGGGTCTATCGACGTGACCCTCAGCGGCAGCGGCACCCAGGAGGTTGATATTTATTTCGACGGCAAGCTGTCTCAGACGGTTACGGTGAACTTCAGCTGATGGAGGGAATGATTTTCCGCGCCCTCAGCGGGTTCTACGATGTTCAGGCGGGGGATCAGGTGATCCGCTGCCGGGGCCGGGGCAAGTTTCGCCGCCAGAATATCAGCCCCCTGGTGGGGGATCGGGTGGAGTTTACCCGGATCGATGGGCAGACCGGCGTGGTGGATCGGATTCTGCCCCGCAGGAACGAGTTTCAGCGGCCCGCCGTGGCCAATATGGATCAGCTGGTTATCATCGCGTCCCGCGCGATCCCGGAGACAAGCCCGTTCCTGATCGACCGGGTGGTGTCCCTGGCGGAAAGGCGGGACTGCGAACCGATGATCGTTGTCAACAAGTGCGACCTGGCGCCGGGGGAGCCCCTGGCGGAGGTCTATGAGCGGTGCGGCTTCCGGGCCATCCTGACCAGCGCGGAGACCGGCCAGGGGGTGGAGGAGCTGCGGGAGGCGCTGGCGGGAAAGACCAGCGTGTTCACCGGAAACTCCGGCGTGGGCAAAAGCAGCCTGCTCAACCGCCTGGCGCCGGGCCTGGGGATTCAGACGGGGGAGGTCAGCAAGGCCCTGGGCCGCGGCCGCCACACCACCCGCCACGTTGAGCTATACCGCCTGGAAAACGGCGCGGTCATCGCGGATACCCCAGGCTTTTCCTCCTTTTATCCCGATCAGGGGGAGGTTTGCCGGAAAGAGGATCTGGCGGATACCTTTCGGGAGTTCCGCCCCTATCTGGGGGAATGTCGGTTTGTGGGCTGCGCCCATGTGAAGGAGAAGGGCTGCGCGGTGCTGGACGCGGTGAGATCCGGCGCCATTCCCAAGAGCCGCCATGAGAGCTATGTCCGCCTGTATGAGCAGGCCAGGGAGATCAAGGAATGGGAGCAGAAGGAAAAACCGCGCTGCTGATCGGCTCCGCGCCGGGGCCGTCGCTGGAGTATCTCCGGCCCTATCTGACCGGCGGGGAGATGGTCATCTGCGCGGACGGCGGCATACAGCGGGCTGTGGAGGCCGGGCTGACCCCGGACTGCTATGTGGGGGACAGCGACTCCGGCGGCTTTTTGCCGGAGGGCCTGGATCACTGGCTGCTGCCCTCGGAAAAAAACCTGACCGACCTGGAGATGGCGGTGGAAAAGGCGCTGGAGGCGGGGAGGGATCGCATGATCCTCTGCGGCTGCACCGGCGGCCGCCAGGATCACCACCTGGCCAACCTGTTCCTGCTGGAGCGGATTCACCGGAGGGGGGCCCGGGGCGTGATCGTGGATGAGCAAAATGAGATCACCTATCTGCCGCCGGGCAGCTACGTTCTGGAAAACCGGCCCAGATACCGCTATTTTTCCCTGCTGCCGCTGGAGCGCGTGCTGGGTCAGGTGAGCCTCTCGGGGAGCAAATATGAGCTTCCGCCCACGGACGTGGCCAGAGGCTCTACCCTGACGGTCAGCAATGAATTTGTAGATGACCGGCCTGTCAAGCTGAGCTTTTCCGGGGGCGCCGGGTTTCTCATCCGAAGCGTCCCGGAAAAGTGAGGGGAGCCCTGAGCAAAGCGCCGGTGGCGCCTATGCTCCGAGATTCCGAAAATATTGTCGCATATCAGCCGCCTTTCACATAAGCTGGAACAGCCGGAAATGTGGGAGGCGGTTATTTTGCTGCGCAATCGGAAACAGCGGGGGATCTGCCTGATTTCCCTGGGGGCGGGGATTCTGCTGGCGCTGATCCTCCCGGTGGGATGTATCATCGTGGTTTGCTCACTGACCATGATCTTTCTCGGGATCAGCTGGCTCAGGGGCCGGTAGGCCGGACATATTCCGGGCCCTGTCCGCATAGCTTTTCATGAGGGAAGCCCCGAATCAACCGGCGAGAGCAATTCGCGAGAGATCCTACGTCAGAAAAGGCGCAAAATCCCTCGCCGGAGCGCTTTTGCCGGTTGCTGTGTGATCAGAGCTTCCCTTGAATTTATGTGAGGTGAGCGCACAATGGAATTACCCGTCAAGTTTGAAAAAGCGGCCTGCTGGCGGACGCTATATGACGGCCTGGTCAGCCGGGAGGAGCTGTCCGAAAGTATGCTGCCCGACGCCATGCCGGATGTGGCCCGGGTGCTTGAGGTGGAAAGTCAGGTGTTTCTGGAGGCTCAGGCGGCCTCCGGCCGGGTGGCCCTCTCCGGGAGGATTCGGTCAGAGGTGCTGTATCAGCCGGAGGAGGGCGGAATCCGCAGCTTCCAGGTGATGATCCCGTTCCAGTTTGGGGAGGAGATCCCGGGGGTGGAGGAGCAGTCTGTGATCCACGCCGGAATCCGGGCCGCCGCCGGGGATGCCCGGCTTTTAAATCCGAGGAAGCTGCTGCTGCGCGTGGGGCTGCTGGTGGAGCTCCGGGTCTTTCAGCAGGCGGAGCAGGCGATCAGCGGCGCCCTGCCCCAGGGGGAAAAGTGGGGGCTGGAGACCCGGGCCGTGGAGGAGGTGACGGAGCTGGTCTGCGCCGTCCCCCGGAAGCCCTTCGCCTTTGAGGACCGGCTTGTGCTCCCCGGCGGGGGCCGGCGGGCGGAGCGGATTCTGAAATGCAGGCCCCTCTGCTCTGTCAGCGAGGCCAGGGTGACGGGCAGCAAGCTGGTGCTGAAGGGCAAGGTGAAGCTGCTTTTCCTGATGAGCGGGGAGGAGGGGGAACTGTTCCAGTCCGACTTTGAGCTCCCGTTTTCTCAAATTCTGGATTCCGGCGGCGCCTCAGAGCAGGCCGGGGCCCGGGCGGAGGTGCGGCTGACGGATTGCAGCTATGAGCTGACCGATGGGGGCAGCGCGGTAGACATCTCCTTTGACCTGCTGGCCCAGGCGGTGCTGGGGGAGGAGCGGCGGCTGGCGCTGATCGAGGACGCTTATTCCACCGGCTATCCGGTGGAACCGGAGACAGGCTCCGTTAGCTGCGTCCGGATGGTGGACAGCGGCATCCTGCGGCAGGCCGTGCGGGAGCTGATCGAGTGCGGCACAGAGCCGGTGCGGGTGCAGGATATCCGGGCGGAACTGGGACTTTCCGGCCAGCAGGCCGATGGAACCACCCGCACCCTGACGGCGGACGTGACGGTTCACGCCTGCGTCTGCCAGGAGGGGGGACGGGTTGCCTGCCTGAGCCGCACCTACCCCGTCTCTGTCCAACTGGAATCCCCGCCGGAGGCGGAGGTGCGCTTTGACTGCCAGGTAGCGGAGCTGCAGGGGAACCCGGTCAGCGGCGGGGTGGAGGCCCGGTTTTCCCTGCTGGTTTCCTATCGGGTGTACCGCCGGAAAACGCTGGAGATCCTTCAGGGGCTGACGGTTCAGGAGGATCAGCCCTGGGATTGGGGCGGGAGCCCCTCCCTGGTGCTGCGCAGGGTGCAGGAGGGGGAGACCCTGTGGGAGCTGGCCAAGCGCTTCCGCACCAGGGGGAAGGACATCCTGGAGGCCAATGGACTGGAGGGGGAGCCCCTGGAGGAGGGGGCTTTCCTTTTGATTCCCAAAAGGCGATAGGAGGTAGAATATGGAACAGCAGGCATCCGTTCTTTACCGGGAGATTGCCGCCCGGACAGGCGGCGACATTTACATCGGCGTGGTGGGGCCGGTGCGGACGGGGAAATCCACCTTTATCAAGCGGTTCATGGAGACTCTGGTGATCCCCAAGATCGAAAACGTCTATCAGAGGGAACGGGCCAGGGATGAGCTGCCCCAGAGCGGCTCCGGCCGGATGATTATGACGGCGGAGCCAAAATTCGTGCCGGAGGAAGCGGCCCGGATCGAGCTGGACGGCGGGGGCAGCGCCGCTGTGCGTCTGATCGACTGCGTGGGCTATCTGGTGGAGGGGGCCATGGGCCATACCGACGGCGACAGGCCCCGCATGGTGACCACCCCCTGGTTTGACTATGAGATCCCCATGACGGAGGCGGCGGAGCTGGGCACCCGAAAGGTGATCGCGGAGCACTCCACCATCGGCATTGTAATCACCACCGACGGAACCATCACGGAGATCCCCCGGGAGGACTATCTGGAGGCGGAGGAACGGGTCATCCGGGAGCTGAAAGGGCTGGGGAAGCCCTTCCTGGTGCTGCTGAACTCCGCAGAGCCGGAAAGCCCCCGGGCCCAGGCGATCCGGGCGGAGATCGCCGCCCGGTACGATGTGACCTGCCTGGCGGAAAACTGCCTGGAGCTTCAGGAGGCGGATGTCTCCGCCCTGATTCAGAGCGTCCTCTATGAATTTCCCCTGCGGGAGCTGGATGTGTATCTGCCGGATTGGGTGGATACCCTGCCCGTCAGCCACCCGCTGAAAACGGAGGTCTATGGGGCCATCCGGGAGAGCGCGGCCAAATTGGGCAGGCTGCGGCAGGTGGAGGACTGCATCTCTGCCCTGACGGAGTGCCCCCGGCTCAGTTCGGCCCGGGTGGTGAAGCTGGATCTGGGCACCGGCGTGGCCAGCGCCGCCCTGGAGGTGCCCCGCAGCCTGTTCTATGAGACCCTCAGCGCCCAGTCCGGTTTCGAGGTGAAGGATGATGGAGAACTGCTCTCCCTGCTGGGCAGCCTGGGGAAGATCAAGGCGGCCTACGACAAGGTGGCCCCCGCCCTGGCGGAGGTACAGGAGAGCGGCTATGGCATCGTGGTGCCGGAAGTGGAGGAGCTGGAGCTGGAAAAACCGGAGATCATGCGGCAGGGGGGCCGCTACGGGGTGCGGCTGAAAGCATCTGCCCCTTCGATACACATGGGACGGAACAAACAGATGTCGGCGGGCTGCGGAGGCTTCCCTGAAGGGAGTTCCCATTTTGTCAGAAAGAACAGAAAAACAGAAAATATCTGGCGAAAAAAAGAGAAATTCTGTATTGACTATTTTCATGGTGGATTTTATAATCTAATATAGCATGATATCTGCTATAAAATCTAGGGGAATCCCCCGGAAAGAGGCTTGCCTAATGACCTACGAAGATTACAAAAAG
>CAYSNK010000102.1:0-5608 GCA_964432375.1 uncultured Oscillospiraceae bacterium
CCGGCGCCCACCGTGATGATCAGATCCCCCGGCTGAGCGATCTCCCTCAGCCGGGCCGTAACCTGGCCCAGCGTGGAACAGGACTCCGCGCCGTCAATCAGTTCCGCCAGATCCCTGGAATGGATGCCGATGGTGTTGACCTCCCGGGCGGCGTAGATCTCAGCCAGGATGGTTTTGTCCGGCCGTTTGAGCTGGGCCACGAAATCATCGAACAGCGCCTTGGTTCTGGAATAGGTGTGGGGCTGGAACGCCACGATCACCCGCTTGAAATCCATCTTGTCAACGGAATCCAGCAGCGCTTCGATCTCTCCGGGGTGGTGGGCGTAGTCGTCGTAAACCTTCGCCCCGTTGTATTCACCCTTGTACTCAAACCGGCGGCCGGCGCCGTGGAATTGAACCAGCCCCTTGGACACGGCATCCGGGGAGATGCCCAGCATAATTGCGGAAGCGGCGGCGGCCAGGGCGTTTTTTACATTGTGCAGACCGGGCACCTGAAGCTCCACATGGGTGAAGTATTCACCATGATAATAGATGTCAAATTCAGGCAGCCCCTGCGTGTAGTGCAGGCTTCGGCAGGTGATATCAGCGGGGGCCTCCACCCCGTATGTCACCAGATGTTTCTTCAGACCGGCCAGAGTAGCCATGGTGTTTTCATCGTCCGCGTTGGCGATGACGACGCCGGTGCTGTCGGGTACCAGTTCCGCAAACCGGCGGAAGGACTTTTCCACATCGGCAAGATCCTTAAAATAGTCCAGGTGATCGGCCTCAATGTCCAGCACCACGGCAATCGTGGGGTGGAATGCCAGGAAAGAGTCGCAATATTCACAGGATTCCAGGATGATGGTGTCCCCCTTGCCGACACGGTGGCCCGCGTGAAGCAGGGGAAGGGTGCCTCCGATCATAATGGTGGGATCTGTCTTTGCTGCCATGGCGATATGGGTACACATGGAGGTGGTGGTGGTTTTCCCGTGGGTGCCGGAGATGCAGAGGGCGTTTTTATAATCCATCATCAGGGCCCCCCAAGCCTGGGCACGCTCCACAACCGGGATGCCCTGGGCCCGGGCTGCGGCGATCTCGGGGTTGTCATCGTGGACGGCTGCGGTGCGGATCACCATTTGGACGCCGCTGACCTGTTCGGCAAAGTGGCCGATGGTGACGGCGATGCCCAGCTCCCTCAGATGCCGGACGGTTGCGCTCTCCTTTGAGTCGGAACCGGTGATCCGCAGGCCCATGCCAAAGAGAACCTCGGCCAAAGGCGCCATGGAAACGCCGCCGATCCCCACCAGATGCGCCCTGGTGCCTGCTGTAAAATAAGAACGGATCTTCTCAGAATCCATGATTAAAACCCTCCACTGCGTTTAACGCTCAATTCTATGGAACCCCCGGATCAACCGCCCGGGGCAGAACTTCCCGCTTCAAACAGATCCTCAAAAGGGGAAGATATATGCAGATTCTATGGGTAAACCCATACTTTTCTATTATATTCCCTTTGCCGCCGTTTTACAAGGGAAAAACGCGGGAAGTTTCACACTTTCGGCGCCGGGTGATAAACGGATTGCGGTCGGCTGGCCTTCCAGCTCCCTGGTATGCAAAATGCTACTAAACAGGACGCCCTTTTGAGCAGAATTGACAAGGATATTCTGAAAGAAATTCCAGGAAAAAGGGGAAAAGCGGCGAATGAATGAGGTTAAAATGAAAAATTTGGGAATTTGCGGAGAAAACCCGGAATCAGAAAACTTTTTTTAAAAAAGGGCTGGAATTTTTGACGATATTACTATATACTATAAGCGTATTGCTGGGCCTGGTTATTTAAATTGATTGAAAATTGATTGAATAATGGCGGGCCGGAAATTCGGGAACCTCTGAAAGATTGCGCCACCGGCGCCTTGCAGAGCTTCCCTAGAAACTGAGAGGTATCTGATCGTGGGAAAATTGAAACTTGTGATCGACGGCATCCAGGTAGAGTGTGAAGAAGGCACCTCTGTGCTGAACGCGGCTCTGGGCGCTGGTCTCTACGTTCCGCATCTGTGTTCTCACCCCGACTTGACTCCCCAGGGCGGCTGCAAGCTCTGCGTAGTTGAAATTGAGGGGGAGGAAGCTCCCGTTACATCCTGCACTACCACTGCGGTTGACGGTATGGTGGTCAAGACGAAAAGCGAGGTTCTGGACCGTCTGCGTCGTGCGTCCATGAACTTCATGTTTTCCGGGCACCCCGGCGACTGCGGCGGCTGCCGTTCCTTCGGCAACTGCGAATTGCAGGCACTGTTCCAGTATCTGAACGCAAGCGTGAACGCGGGAATGCGTCATGTGACGAAAAAGTCTATTAAAATCAATACGGTCAATCCGCTGATTGACCGTGAAATGGAGCGCTGCATCCAGTGCGGCCGCTGCGTCCGGGTCTGCAGCGATATCCGCGGGGTCAAGGTCCTGGATTACCGTCATATTGACGGCGAATCCTATATCGGCACAGAAAATGACCTGCCTTTGGATGCGTCCGGCTGCCGGTTCTGCGGCGCCTGCGTGGAGGTCTGTCCCACCGGCGCCCTTCAGGACCGGGAGGGCACCTTCCGCAAGGATCTGAAGAAAGAGGTCGCCCTGATTCCCTGCTCTGCGGAGTGTCCCGCCCATATTGATATTCCCAGCTATCTGCGCATGATTGGGGCGGGGGAGTATGACAAGGCGGTTGCCGTCATCCGTGAAAAGGTTCCCTTCCCCCACGCGCTGGGCTATGTCTGCGTTTCCACCTGCCAGAAGCAGTGCAAGAGAAACGGGCTGAACGGCGCTGTGGACATCAAGGGGATGAAGCGGTTTGCCGCCGAGCACGACACCACCCAAAGCTGGAAGGAACAGTACATCAAATGCGCCCCTGCCACGGGCAAAAAGGTGGCGGTTGTAGGGGGCGGCCCCTGCGGTCTGACTGCGGCCTATTATCTGGCGAAAAAGGGCCACGACGTGACCGTGATGGAGCGTTATCCCACCTGCGGCGGGATGCTGGCCTACGGGATTCCCTCCTACCGTATGCCCCGGGAGGACCTGCAGGCGGAGGTGGATATCATTGCCGAAACCGGCGTGAAGATCATCACCAACTGCGAGGTCAAGGATATCCGGGCCGTGAAGAAGGATTACGACGCGGTGCTGGTCACGGTGGGCGCCTCCGACGGCAAGATCATCCCGGTGGCAAACAGCAACCGCGCCCAGGAAACCACCGCGATTGACCTCCTGAGGGATATTTCCATGGGCAAGGAGACAACTCCCAGAATCGGCCCGGGCACCAAGGTTCTGGTCTACGGCGGCGGCAACGTGGCCTACGATGCGGCCAGGGTATCAGCCCGTCTGGGCGCCGAGGTTTCCGTGGTCTGCCTGGAGAGCCGCGCAAAGGGCCAGATGACGGCTGACGATGAGGAAATCGACCAGGCGGCGGAGGAGGGCGTAAAGCTCTATTCCGGCTATTCCAACACCGGCTTTACCCAGGACGAGAACGGCAGGGTCACCGGCCTGAATTGCTTTGCCATCAATTCCTTCCGGTTTGGGCCCCATGGCCTGGAGGTGGATCGGATTCCCGACAGCGAGGTCTTTGTGCCCTGCGATGTGGTGGTTTACGCCTCCGGCCAAAAGACGAATCTGACCGCCGAGTTTGGCCTGGAGATCAACCGTCCCGGCTATCCCGTGGATCCTGAAACCGGCAAATCCGGCCTCAAGACCTCTGTGGAGGGGGTTTACACCGCCGGCGACGTGATCACCGGCACGCAGTCTGTGATCAAAGCCATCGCCGGTGGCCGCACCGCTGCGGAGGAAATCGACAAGATCCTGGGCGGAGATGGAAATATCGAAGAGCATCTGGCTGACCTGCCTCCCGCAGATCCTTATATCGGCCGCATTGATGGTTTCAGCCAGCTGCCCCGCCAGCAGGCGGAGATCACTCCCTGTGAGGAACGCAAGTGCTCCTTTGTCAAGGTGGACAAGAACTTCACCGAGGAGCAGGCCCGGAAGGAAGCCACCCGCTGCCTGAAGTGCCCGCTGCGCCTGCAGCTTCACGCAAACAAGCTGTGGACACAGTACTAATTGGGGAGGACGAGCAAGATGAAAAAGATTTGTCAAAAGACTGCTGAGATGCTTCCCACCCTGGAAGACATCAAGAATAAGCCGGAGAGCAAGTGTCCCGTCCAGTGGGCCGCTGAGATCGCCCGTACCGCCCATAACAACACCTGTGGGCACGGCACCTATTGCCGGGACGGGATGTATCAGCTGTATCTGATCCCGGAGGACATCAGCGCCGGACGGGGTACGGTGGATGACCTGGATATGTTAAAGGATGTCTGCGAGCTCATCATCATAGGCAACGAGTGCGAGATGTCCGTCCAGGCCGCAACCCTGGTAAAAGCGTTGCTGGAAACTTATGCCGAGGAGTGGCGCAACCATATCACCCGGAAGCGCTGTGCCGCGCTGGAGTGCATCGCCTGCTATTCCCTGTACATTGATCCCGCCTTGTGTGATGCCTGCGGCAAGTGCAAGTCCGCCGCCCCCGCAAACGTCATCGCCGGAAGCGAGGGCATGATCCATGTGGTGAAAAAGGACGACCCCACCATCAAGACCCCCGCTTTCCTGGCGATCTGTCCCAAGGGCGCGATCAAGAAAACCGGCCCCATCAAGCCGCCCTGCCCGGTGGAACCCGTTCCCGTGGGTTCCTTTGGCAATGCCGCGGCAGGTGGCCGCCGCCGCCGCAGAGGGTAAGCTCTGCGGGCCTTTCAAAGTTCCTGACTCCCCCCACGCCTCGGCGCGGGGGAGCGGAAATAGGGGAGTGCTGATTCAAGCGGCAGGAGCCGGCGGAAAAGTACCGATGTCCGGCTCCGGGCGATTGAATCAGAGGTTCCATAGAGATCCCCGGCGGAGGGGAGAAGCCTTCGTTCGATCATCTAAATTCAAAAATGGGAGGAAAATAATATGAAACAAATGGAAGCTGATGTTGTTGTGATCGCCTGCGGTATGTCCGGCCTGGCGGCTACCACTCAGGCTCAGGAATCCCTGAATGCCACCGGCGGCGGCACTGTGGTTGCCTTTGAAAAATCCGGCACCACCGGCGGCGCCGCGAATATGGGCATGGCGTTCCTGGCGGTTGAGTCCCAGCTGCAAAAGGAGACTATGACCAACGACTGGACGCTGGACGATGCGTTCAACTTCTTTATGGAGTACACGCACTGGCAGGCAGATGCCAAGCTGGTACGCCGTTGGTTCAATATGTCCGGCAGCACCTATGAATGGGTCAAGAATATGGGCGTTGAGTTCCTGGGAGTTTATAAATATTTCAAGGATTCTCACTGCACGCAGCACATGATCAAGGCCCCCGGCTCCAACAAACCCACCGAGCGCTGCGCCTCCGGCATGATTAAGATAATGACGGAGCACGCCCGGGAACTGGGCGCGGAGATCATCTTCAACACGCCTGTCACCAAGATCCTGACCGGCTCCAAGGGCCAGGTCCGCGGCGTTATGGCAAAGGGCCCTGACGGAGAGGAGATCGAGTGCCTGTGCAACTGCGTGATTGTCGCTACCGGCGGTATCGGCAACAACGTGGACATGATCGAGAAGTACATGGGCTGGAAGTGGGGCG